>CAYVYG010000337.1:0-3996 GCA_964454385.1 uncultured Microthrixaceae bacterium | reverse complement strand
AGGCCGGCACGTCACCTCAGGGCAGCCCGCTGCCACGACACACGATGAGTCCGTGCACGATGGCTCCGTGCAAGATGGGTCCGGGCGCGGGGAGCCTGTGCATGGAGAGCCCTTGCCTGGAGCCACCGGGTCGGGGGAGCAACGAATCATGTCGGTCGCCCTCGTCGGGCGTCCGAACGTGGGCAAGTCGACCCTGTTCAACCGTCTGATCGGTTCCGAGCGCGCGGTTGTGCACGACATGCCGGGCACGACCAGGGATTCGGTCGACACCGTGGTGGATACCGACGCGGGACGGATCCGCTTCGTCGACACCGCCGGGATGCGCCGCAAGGCACGGATCTCAGAGGACACCGAGTACTTCTCGACGTTGCGTGCTCTGCGTTCGGTCGACGCCGCCGACGTGGCGCTGCTCGTTATCGACGCCACCGAGGGCGTGACGCACCAGGACCAGCGACTCGCCGAGCGCGTCGACGGCGCCGGATGCCCGATCGTGATCCTGTTGAACAAGTGGGAGCTGCTCGATGCCGAGTCGCGCGCAGCGGTTCGCGCCCAGGTGGAACGGCGCCTGGGATTCCTCGGGGCTCCAACGGTCCTCGAGATCTCGGCTCTCACCGGAAAGGGGGTCCACCGGCTCGCACCGGCTCTGGATGCATCGATGACCGCCTACCGGACACGGATCCCGACCCGGGAGGTGAACGAGGTCGTCCGTCGTGCCCAGCAGGCACAGCCCGCTCCCCACGGCGCTCGGGTCCTCTACGCGACCCAGGGGGCGACCGATCCGCCGACGTTCACGCTGTTCACCAACCGCGAGCTGCAGTCGAGCTATCTGCGCTACCTGGAGCGTTCCCTGCGGGAGGCCTTCGATCTGGGTGCCACACCGGTGAAGCTGCGGGTGCGGAGACGCGAGTGACCTTCGGCCACACTGGTGCTGTGAGATCCAACCCGAGAAGACCTCTCCTCCGATTGGCCGCTGTGACTGCGGCGCTCGCACTCCTCGTGGGCGCGTGCAGCGACGAGGGCGGTGATTCATCCGGCAGCGGTTCGGACAACGCGCTGGCGTCGGTGGGCGAAAAGCACAAGGGCGCCCCACCGGTTCCGGAATCCTGCATCGGTTCATCCGATGCCCCCTCGGGAGACGACGCGGATTCGGAGTCGCAGGACGATCAATCCGAGATGGCGCCCGACCCCGAGGTCCTGGCGGCGATCGAGGAGCGCGGCAAGCCCGACCCGGCGGCGGTGGTCGCCGAGGTGGGCGACTCCACAGAGCCCGTTGACCTCGTCGAGGGGAGCGGTGAGGAGGTCATTGCTGATGGCGCCGTGCAGATCCACTACAGCGTGATCAATCCGGCTGACAGCAGCGAGCTCGAGAGCTCATGGTCGACCGGGGAGATGGTTCCGATCCCGGTGGGGCAGGTCTTCGATGCGTTCGCGGAGTCCATGAAGGGGATGAAGGTCGGCGGCAGGAGGGCGTTCGTGGTTCCGGCGACAGCCGTCGTCGGGGATCCGCCTCCACCGGAGTCTGGGCTCACCGCGGACGACGACGTTCTCTTCGTGGTCGACCTGGCTTCGGTGTCCGCGGAGGCTCCCGAGATGCCCGGTGCTGCGGGTTCGGTCGAGGCGGACGAGGACGCGCAGGCGGCGGTGGACAAGCGCGGCGCTCCCGAGGTGAAGGTGCCCGAGGGCACCAAGGACACCGACGAGCTCATCTGGATCGACGACGTCGTGGGCACGGGCGCTGTCGTCTGTCCGGGCGACAGCGTGCTCGCCCACTACACCGGGATCCAGGCGAGCGACGGCGAGGAGTTCGATTCCTCGTGGGACCGCGGCGAACCGATCGAGTTCAGCCTCGACGGGGTCATCAAGGGCTGGACCGACGGTCTGGTCGGTATGAAGGTCGGCGGGCGTCGGACCCTGGTGATCCCGCCTGATCAGGCATACGGGGACGAGAACCCCGGCGGTGGACCGAGCGGCGTGCTCGTGTTCACGATCGACCTCGTCGGCGTGAGCTGATGGGAGACCGTCCTTCTGGTCAGCCTGCGTCGCACGCAGAGGTGCTCCACGAAGCACTTCGCCGGGCGCGTGCAGGGAACATCGAGCGCGGGCGCGACAAGCTGGAGGCCCAGAACAAGCTCTGGGTGCGCGACCGGATCGCCCTGCTGTGCGACCAGGGGACGTTCGTGGAGGACCAGCTACTCGCGAACGCGCCGTACACCGCCGAGATGGATCCTGCCCTTCCCGCCGACGGTGTGATCACCGGGGTGGGCGAGGTGGACGGTCGCCCGGTCTGCGTGATGGCCAACGACCCGACCGTGAAGGCGGGTTCGTGGGGAGCGCGCACCGTGGAGAAGATCGTGCGGCTCACCGAGACCGCACTTCGCGACGAGCTTCCCGTGGTCTGGTTGGTCGACTCCGCCGGCGCCCGGATCACCGACCAGGTGGAGCTGTTCCCGGGTCGTCGCGGGGCGGGGCGGATCTTCCGAAACCAGGTGCAGCTCTCGGGCATGGTGCCCCAGGTGTGCTGCCTGTTCGGACCGTCGGCTGCCGGCGGCGCCTACATACCGAGCTTCTGTGACATCGTGATCATGGTCGAGCGCAACGCCTCGATGTACCTCGGTTCGCCGCGGATGGCCGAGATGGTCATAGGCGAGCAGGCCACCCTCGAGGAGACCGGGGGAGCGCGGATGCACGCCACCGTGTCCGGTTGTGGCGACAACCTCGCGACCGACGACGCGGATGCGATCGAACAGGCCCGTGAGTACCTGTCGTACCTGCCCCAACGCTGGACCGAAGAGCCGCCGCGCTACGCACCCCAGCCGCCGGTCCGCGTGCTCGACGACACGATCGTGCCCGAGGAGGACACCGCCGGGTACGACATGCACGACGTGATCGACGGGCTCCTCGACGAGGACTCGCTGTTCGAGATCAAGCCGTTGTTCGCGCCGGAGCTGATCTGCGGTCTGGGACTGCTCGAAGGGCGCCCGGTCGGTGTGGTCGCGAGCAACCCGCTCCACAAGGGCGGTGTGCTGTTCACCGATTCGGCGGACAAGGCGGCACGCTTCATCTGGCTCTGCGACGCGTTCGGGGTGCCACTGGTGTTTCTCGCCGACGTGCCGGGGTTCATGATCGGCAAGCATGTCGAGCGCGAGGGGATCATCCGCCATGGAGCGAAGATGATCACAGCGGTCTCCGAGGCCACCGTGCCCAAGATCTCGGTGATCGTGCGAAAGGCATACGGAGCAGGCCTCTACGCGATGTGCGGGCCCGCTTTCGATCCGGTAGCGACGCTCGTGATGCCGCCCGCGAAGATCGCGGTGATGGGACCCGAGGCTGCCGTGAACGCCGTGTTCGCCAACAAGATCTCGGCCATCGAGGACGAGGCCGAGCGCGAGTCGTTCGTAGCCGAGCAACGCCGGATCTACGAGGAGGATGTCGACACGCTGCGGCTCGCCTCGGAGTTGGTGGTGGACGCGGTCCTGGACTGGGGCGAGCTGCGCTCCGAGGTCCATCGCCGACTCGAGCGTGCCGAGGGCAAGGACCGGACCTTCTCTCACCGCCGCCACGGCGTACCGCCGGTGTGACCGGTGTCGGCCCGCTGTCCCCGAGCACGCCAGTGGCGCGAGACTCTCCCCGATGCCCTGGTGCGATGACTGCGAACGGTTCTACACGCCGTCGACGTTGACCCCGGAGGGCGATTGCCCCTCGGGACACCACGTGGCGGACCCGGCGTCGCCCGTTCTGGTGCAGTCGAGCGTGCCGGGGCGCGACGAGACCGATGTCCGCAGGAAGGTCCGCGCACCCTGGCACTTCTGGGTGCTCGTGATCGCGGTCGCCATCTATCTGGGTTGGCGACTCGTCCAGGGCATCATGTGGCTCCTGCGCTGACCCACTCCTCGGCGAACTGTCCGCTGTGGCACCACACCGGCGGGTGCCACAGCGGACAGTTCGCCGGGATTCGGGCGGTTGCACGTCGACGGCTACGATGAGGTGCCCCGGGCT
>CAYVYG010000336.1:0-4004 GCA_964454385.1 uncultured Microthrixaceae bacterium | reverse complement strand
CACATCATGGGCCCGCAGGCCGCGACGCTGATCCAGCTGCTCGTCACCGCGATCTCCGCCATCCGCCGCGACGGCCCAAGGGTGTCCATGGCGCGCATCGCGGCCGAGGCAGGCGTGACCAAGCCGGTGCTCTACGCCCACTTCGGGGGGCGCGCCGGGCTTGCCGAGGCGATCGCGCAGCACACGACCGACGAGTTGGTCAGCCGGCTCTCCGGCTCGCTGACCGGCACCGAGGGCCTGCGGAGCTCGATCCGCTCGACGCTCGCCACCTTCGTCGACTTCGTCGAGCGTGAACCGCAGCTGTTCTCGTTCCTGTTGCATCCCGGGGGATCCCGGACTCCTGACGCGGGGATCCACTCGTTGATCGAGAGCGTCGCCGGGCACATCGAACCGTTGGTGGCGCTCGAGTTGGAACCCGCCGGGATCTCCCCGGGCGAGGTGAGCCTGCGCGTGCGGGCGGTCCTCGGATTGAGCTACACGACCGTCGACTGGTGGTTGCGCGAGGGCCGTGACGACTTCACCTCACACGGCATCGTCGAACGTCTCGCAACGTTGGTGATGGCGGTGCTCAGCCCTGACGCGAGTTGACGGTCTCGGAGGCCGATGCGGCGAGGCCGAGGAAGAGCGTCGTCGCGTCCTGCACGAACTGCTCGCGGCTGACCTCGATGCTCCCGGCCAACCACTCCGCGAGCAGCTCACCGAACCCGCCCACCAGGATGGCGGCACCCATCCTCCCGATCTGCTCACCCGGGGCGATGTCGACCCGCGAGGTGGCATCGGACTCGATGATCTCGACCAGTCGACGCCCGGTCTCGAGGCGCCGTCGGTTCAGGGTCTCGTTGCCCAGGGCCACCTGGAACAGGACGCGACCGCGACGGTGGTCTTCCTCGACGAAGTCCAAGATGGTCTCGATCGCGGTGCGCATCTGGGCCCGCAGGTCGGGCGAGCCAGCCCGCACGGCGTCGCCCACCGCTTCTGTCAGGTCCTTCACGACACGGTCGTACACGGCGACCAACAGCTCGTCGAGCGACTCGAAGCTCTCGTAGAAGTAGCGGGGATTGAGCTCCGCGGCCTGGCAGACCGCCCGTAGCGAGGTGCCGTCCCAGCCCTGGTTCGAGAGCAGGTCGAACGCCGCATCGAGCAGGATCCCGCGCCTCAGCGTCCTTCGCTCGTCCGGGGACATCCCCGCCCAGCGCGACGGTCGCCGCTTCGTGGGCTGTTCGCTGCGACCCGGCGCGTCGGCCGAGGTCGCGTCCTGCATGAGGTGATCGGGCAAGAACCCGAACCCTACCATCGCTGATCTGGTAACGTGCGTTTCCAACCCGTTCGCCGGATGACCCCCCGGCGTTACCCAACAGTGAGGACCCGATGACCGATCCCGACGTCCGCGTCCGCACCGTCGAGACGAACGGCATCCAGATCAGCGTGCACGAGGCGGGCCCCGAGGACGGGCCCCCGGTGGTGCTTGCGCACGGGTTCCCAGAGCTCTGGTTCTCGTGGCGCCACCAGATCCCCGCCCTGGCCGCGGCCGGGTACCACGTGATCGTCCCCGACCAGCGCGGCTACGGCGCAACGAGTCGGCCCGAGGCCGTGGAGTCCTACGACATCGCCGCGCTATGTGGCGACCTCACCGGTCTGCTCGACGCGCTGGGCGAGCGCGACGCGGTGTTCGTCGGCCACGACTGGGGGTCGATGGTCGTGTGGAACCTCGCCCTGTTGGAGCCCCAGCGGGTCCGGGCGGTGGTCGGGATGAGCGTTCCGTTCGTGCCCAGACCGGCGGTGCCTCCGACCCAGCTGATGCGCAACATGGTGGGCGACTCCTTCTTCTACATCCTGTACTTCCAGGAGCCCGGCGTGGCCGATGCCGACCTGGGGGCGGACCCCGAGAGAACCCTGAGGCGCATGCTCGCAGGGCTCAACACCTCGGGACCGCGCCGGCAAGCCAACGAGGATCTGGTCTCGGCGATGGCGAACGACGGGCGTGGCTTCGTGGAGCGCCTCCGCGAACCCGAGCGGCTTCCGCAGTGGCTGACCCGAGGCGAGCTGGATCACTACGTGGAGGTCTACCGGCGCACCGGCTTCACCGGCGGGATCAACTGGTACCGGAACTTCGATCGCAACTGGGAGCTCACCGAGTCCCTTGCGGACAGCCACGTGACGATGCCGTCGCTGTTCATCGCGGGCCGGGGCGACCCGGTGCTGGTGATGAGCCCGCCGACGGTGGGCGCACCCTTCCTCGATGACCATCGTGGCGACGTGATGATCGACGGAGCGGGGCACTGGGTGCAACAAGAGGTGCCCGGCCCCGTGAACGAGGCGTTGCTCGGGTTCCTCGACGACCTCGGTGACGCGACCGGACCGGCCGACCAGGCACCCGGGGACGATCGAGGTGGTCTCTGATGCCCGAAGGATCACCGGGGGAGGGGACCCCGGCCGACGAGGCACGTTCCGCTCCTTCGCGCTTCGAGGGCAGGGTCGCCCTGGTGACCGGCGCGGCCCGTCCCCGCGGCATCGGAAGGGCGACCGCGATGCGCCTCGCCGCAGAGGGAGCCGACGTGGCATGTCTCGACATCGCCCGGCCCTACCCGGATGCTCCTGCGCACACCCTCGCCTCCGGTGACGACCTCGACGAGCTGGTCGCCGCGATCGAAGCCATGGGAAGGCGTGCGATCGGCCTGAGGGCCGACGTCTCGGTGGCCGAGGAGGTCGAAGCGGCCGTCGCGCAGGCCGAGGATGCGATTGGGAGGATCACGGTCGTGGCCAACGTGGCTGGTGGAAGCGGCATCGGGTTCGGTGTGGGGCCCCTGATATCGCTGCCCGAGGCCGAGTTCCGCAAGGTCCTCGACGTCAACGTGCTGGGCACCTGGCTGGTCTCCAAGGCATGTGCGGCACGCATGTCCGCGGCCGGGGTCGAAGGCCGGATCTGCAACGTGTCGAGCCAGGCCGGCAAGCGCGCGTTCCCGATGCTCGGGGCATACTGCGCGGCGAAGTCCGCGATCATCCTCTTGACCCAGGCCATGGCGCTCGAGCTCGGCCCGGCGGGGATCTCGGTGAACGCGGTCTGTCCCGGGACGGTCGACACCGACCTGACGAACCCCAACGGGATGCTCGAGATGATGCTCGGTGGGCCTGATCGCCTGGACGAGTTCCTGAGACGCGAGATCCCCCTCGGTCGCCTTCAGTCGGCCGAGGAGATCGCCGCGGCTATCTGCTGGCTGCTCTCCGAGGACGCCGCAGGTGTGACCGGCGAGGCGCTCAACGTGAGCGCCGGCCAGACGATGGTCTAGGCGGGTGCCGGCAGGCCTTCGAGCCCGGCAAGCCTTCTGGCGCAGCCACGCCCGCCAGAGACCGCGGGCATCGTCAGCCGGCAGCCTCGATGTCGACCCGGGTCAACCGGTCGAAGGGAGCGGGCTGCCACTGGAACGGGGTGTAACGGAGGTGTCCCCACCCGTGCACCAGGTGCAGCCACTTGACCATGCCGGCTTCGACCTGGGTCGCATCAGCCCATTCCTCGAACCCGTAGGGCTCCCATGACGAGTAGAGGATCACCTGGCCGGGGCGCACCGTCGGTGACAGCCGGGCACGCACCACGAACGAGCCGAGGTCGTTGTGCACCCTCACACGCCCGTCGTCGTCGATGCCTCGCAGCTCGGCCACCTGTCGGTTGACCACGAGGGTGGGATGGGCCCGGGTGGTCTCGAGGATCACCGGGTTGGTGGCGTTGCAGGCGTGGATGCTCCAACGGGGGTGACCCCCGGTGAGCACGAATTCGCGATCGGGGCCCCCGGTGCCCGGCGCCGGCTTGTGGGTGGGTAGCTCCTCGCCGGCCTCGAGGAACCAGGGGTGGTCGACGTAGAAGGTCGCCCGTCCCGTCGTGGTGGGGTAGGCGACGCCGCGTTCGACCCGCCAACGGCTCGACACGAAGACCTCGTCCGCGTTGAACGAGCCACCGAACATGTTGCCGCTGGGGAACACGCCGTTGCCCACGATCGGCTCCCAGCCGA
>CAYVYG010000335.1:0-4014 GCA_964454385.1 uncultured Microthrixaceae bacterium | reverse complement strand
GCACGCCCTGATCCTGGGCGTGCTGTTGACCATAGGGGTCACGGGCCTGCTCACCGAGGGCGCCCGCATCGCCTGGCAGGGCGCCGAGCACGGCGGGGGCCTGCCGGCGTTCGAGAAGTGGTCGTTCATCGGCTACCCGCTCGCGGTGACGATCGAGGGGCTCTCCGAGTCCACGTTGTCGACACTTCACCAGACGTTGTGGATCATCCACGTGGTGAGCTTCGTGGCGTTCCTCGCGATCCTCCCGATCACGATGCTGCGCCACATCTTCACCTCACCGCTCAACATGTACCTCTCCGCCAAGGATCGGCCCAAGGGCGCCATGAAGGCCATGCCGAACCTGATGGAGACCGAGCTCGAGTCCTTCGGCGCGGCCGCGGTCGAGGACTTCACGTGGAAGCAGCTCCTCGACACCGACGCCTGCACGATGTGTGGCCGCTGCACCGCAGTGTGTCCGGCTCACGCCACGGGCAAGCCCCTCGATCCCCGCGAGATCGTGCTCAAGACCGGCGAGGTGATGGCGGCCACCGGAACCCCGGTGGTCTCCCCTCCGATCGGGGTCGATCCCGAGATCACGATCTCCGCGGACTCGATCTTCGAGCGCATCACCCCCGAGGAGGTGTGGGCCTGCACGACCTGCAAGGCGTGCGACGAGAACTGCCCGGTCAACATCGAGATCCTCGACAAGGTGCTCGACATGCGGCGCTACCTGTCGCTCATGGAGTCGAACTTCCCGACCGAGTTGGGCAACGCCTACCGCGGCATGGAGAACTCATCGAACCCCTGGGGCATCTCGAACTCCGAGCGCGCCGATTGGGCCAAGGACCTCGAGGGCATCGAGATCCTCGACGGCGGTGACCCACTCACCGCCGAATACCTCTACTGGGTCGGCTGCGCCGGATCGTTCGACGACAAGAACAAGAAGGTCACCCAATCGATGGCCAAGCTGCTGCAGCGCGCCGAGGTGAGCTTCGCGATCCTCGGTCCCGCCGAGCAGTGCAACGGCGACCCCGCCCGCCGCTCGGGCAACGAGTACGTCTACCAGATGCTCGCGATGGCCAACATCGAGACCCTCAACGGCATGGGCGTGCGCAAGATCATCACCCAGTGCCCGCACTGCTTCAACACCCTCGGCAACGAGTACCCTCAGCTCGGCGGGCACTACGAGGTCGTCCACCACAGCCAGTTCCTCGAGGAGCTCATCGGCAGCGGCCGCCTCGACATGACCGGCGCGCGCCTCGATGAGCGCATCGTCTACCACGACGCCTGCTATCTGGGACGCCACAACGACGTCTACACCGCACCGCGCAACGTGATCGGTTCACTGGCGGGCATCGAGATCGTGGAGGCCGGCCGCAACGGCACCAAGTCGATGTGCTGCGGCGCCGGCGGAGCGCGCATGTGGATGGAGGAGACCGTCGGCAAGCACGTCAACGTGGAGCGCTCCCAGGAGCTGCTCGCCACGGGTGCCACACGCATCGCCACCGCGTGTCCGTTCTGCTACATCATGGTCGACGACGGGGTGAAGTCCCAGGGGGTAGAGGAGGAGGACGTCAAGGTCGGAGACCTCGCGATGCACCTGCTGGAGGCGATCGAGAACGCGGAGCCGGTCGCGGTCACCGCCACCGCGGGTGTCACCGGTGCGGGAGATCCCGCTGGCACGACCGACACCGCCGGAGCCTCCGCTGCTGACGAACCGGCAGGCGGATCCGACTGACCCGGTCGTTCCGAACAGCAGCCATCGCCCCGATGGAGCACTCCCACAGCACCCGCCTGGACCCGCCGATCTGGGATTACAGCTACCACAGCTTGCGTCAGCTGGCGACGGCCATCCGCGCGGAGTCCCGGCAGTGCTCCGATGGCCTGCTGGTCGACCTGGGCTGTGGAGAGAAGCCCTACGAGCCGCTCTTCGGTGCCCGCACGATCGGCATCGACCGCACCTACCGTCACGGTGATCCCGATGTGGTCGGCTTCGCCGAGGCGCTACCGGTGCGTGACGGCTCCGCCTCGACGGTGCTGTCGACCCAGAGCCTCGAGCATGCCGAGGGCCCCGCCGAGCTCCTCGACGAGGCGCACCGTATCCTCGAACCGGGTGGAACGCTGCTGCTGTCGACCCACGGTGTGTTCATCCACCATCCGGACCCGCATGACTACTGGCGCTGGACCGAGGAGGGACTCACCCGGCTGTTCGAGTCGCGCGGCTTCGAGGTGCTGCGGGTGCACCACCAGGGTGAGGTGTTCCTGACCGGCCTGTTGCTCGCCGCCTACCCGATCGGCGCCGCCACCTTCAGCAAGAACCCGGTGGTGCGCCTCGCAGCGCAGACGGTGACGGCCGCGATCAACTTGGCCGGGTTCGTGGCCGAGGTCGCGGCGAGGCTCCTGCCGCGGCACTACTCGAGCATCACCTACCTGGTGGTCGCCCGAAAGCCTGCGTAGCCGAAGCGAACCGAGCGTCGTATCGACACCACCCGCCCTGTACGACTCAAGCACACTTCGCAAGTCACCGAGCGTCGTATCGACACCACACGACTCATGAAATCCGCTCGAGTCACCCACAGCCAGCCATCAGATCCGGTCCATGCCGATTCCGGTGCCCGAACGAACCCGAGTCAGGTCGGGGCACAGATCCGTTCAGGGCACAGATCCCTTCAGGGCACAGAGTCACCGAAGCTCAGGTGCGGTCGAAGTTCTTCCAGTACTGGCTCGGGGTGGGGCCGACCTGGCCGGCGTACTTCGAGCCGAGCGAGCCCGCGCCGTAGGGCACCTCTGCTGGGCGGTCCATGCGCAGGAAGCTGATCTGGCCGATCTTCATCCCTGGGTAGAGCGTGATCGGCAGCGTCGCGACGTTCGACAGCTCCAGGGTCAGGTACCCCTCGAAACCCGCGTCGACGAAACCCGCCGTGGTGTGGATCAACAGACCGAGCCGGCCCAGCGAGCTCTTGCCCTCTATGCGCCCCACGATGTCGTCGGGCAACCTGACCCGCTCAGCGGTCGACCCGAGCACGAACTCCCCGGGGTGGAGGATGAACGGTACGCCGTCGTCGGCCCGGACCATCTCGGTGAGGTCAGTCAGGTCCTCCTTGACGTCGATCACGGCTCGGGTGTGGCTGCGGAACACGAGGAAACGGGAGTCCAGGCGCACGTCGAACGAACTGGGCTGGACCATCGCGTCGTCGAACGGATCGATCACGATCCGCCCCGACGCGACCTCGGAGCGGATGGTTGCGTCGGAGAGGATCACGGCTGGCACCGTAGCGCCCGGGAAGGCCCTACGGTGCCAGCGATCCTCAGTCGGCCGCCGGCCTACGGCGCTGTGCGGCGGCCATCAGCACCAGCCCTGCGACCAGGACCACGAGTCCGCCAAGTGCGATCAGCAAGGCGTTCCCACCGGTGAAGGCAAGCGGAGTCCGCTGGACGCTTGCAGAGGGTCCAGGCGCCGGCTGCTGCACCGCGGTCTCGGTCTGCACTGTCGGAGCGGGAGCCTCGGGATCCGGCACAGTCGTGGTTGTGGTTTCGACCGGGTCGGTCACAACCTTCACGTCCACCGAATCGGTGTTGTCGGTGTCGTCTGGATCATCGGTGTCGGAGTCAACCACGACGGCATTTTCGATGGTGCCGGGTTCTGCGTTGACCTTCGCAACCACGGTCACCGTTGCCGTGTCGCCGGCGGCAAGCGCCAGGAGCCGACAAGACACCTTGGGTGCCTTCGTTGCCTCGCAGTCCCAGTCCTCGCCTTCGCCGCCGTCGACCGAGACCAGTTCGAGGCCTTCGGGCAACTCGTCGGTGACAACCACTTCCTGCGCACTCGACGGACCGGCGTTGGTCACCGCCAGCTTGTAGGTGACCTCATCACCCGAATGGACCTGCTTGGAGTCGACCGACTTGGTGACAGCGAGATCGGCCACGGGATTGACCGGGGTCTGCTCGTCGTCTGTGTCAGTGGCGATGTTCTCCTCGTCGTCGGTTACCGTCGCGCCGACCACGTCGAACACCGCACTGCTGCCGTCTCCGGTG
>CAYVYG010000334.1:2980-4024 GCA_964454385.1 uncultured Microthrixaceae bacterium | reverse complement strand
AGGCTCTCGCTCATCGCGCGGACCTCTTCGTCCCACTGCGGCGCGGGCACGGTGACCCGCGCAGCGCTGTGGTCCGGACCGGCAAGGGGCCTGAGATCGCCCAGCGCCAACCGGACGAGCCCGAGGAACGAGGCGCCGTGGAAGATGAGCTCGGCGGCCAGGGCCTCGTTGTCGCTTCCCGGGCTCGCGAGGAACGTCGTCACCCACTCGGCCAGGCGGCCCTCGGCATCGGCGCGCGCCGCGGCTCCGAGTGAGTAGGGATCCTCGGTGATCACCGGTCAGCCACCGCGGAGATCGCGGCGGCCAGGGAATCGAGCGAAGGTGTGCGGTCGTAGTCGGCGTCGTGGTGCAACCCGAAAGGGTCCATCACGAAGGGGCGGATACCGGCGCGCCGGGCTCCGACGACGTCGATGGCGGGCATGTCGCCCACGTACCATGTCGCCTCGGCGTCGAGTCCCAGCAGGTCGAGCGCAGCCTCGAAGATGCGCGCATCGGGCTTCATGAGGCCCACGTCTCCCGAGTCGACGACGAATTCGATCGGCACTCCGATCCCCGGGCCGACCTGACAGATCTCGAACGAAGCCAGGCGTTGGGCCATGAGGCCGTCGGCGTTGGACACGACCCCGAGGCGCACCCCGGTATCAGCGAGCGCCTGCAGCCCGTCCCTGGCGCCCTCGATCGGTTCCACCCACAGTGCGGCGTCCGCGAACTCGCTGTCGATGTGTCCGTGCGCCTCCTCGCGCAGCTCCGGGTCCACACCGCATGCCTCCAGATAGGTCCGAAGGTAGCCGAGCCAGGCTTCGCCCCAGTTGGCCTCGACGTCGAGGTCGGTGGTGAACCGGGCGGCAGCGCAGTAGTGGGCTGATGGGAGAACGGAGGGGTCGACCTCGCACCCGGCACGCGAGAAGGCTCCCAGCACCCGATCAGGATCCGGCAGGACGAACACGCCGCCCGCGTCGAGTAGGACGGCGGACGGTAGCGTCGGAGTCACCGGGTTATCGTAGGACGCCGCGGCCGTCACGCTGTCGTTCGACAAGGCCTTCC
>CAYVYG010000334.1:0-2880 GCA_964454385.1 uncultured Microthrixaceae bacterium | reverse complement strand
AAGCGACAAGGCCTTCCAAGCGACAAGGCCTTCCAAGCGACAAGGCCTTCCAAGCGACAAGGCCTTCCAAGCTCGTTGCACCAGGCGCGCAGCGCGTCTATGGACGTTGTTGCACGGGCAGGACCGGTCGACTTTGCGCTGACCCAGCATGCCCGCTTCTGCCAGAAGATCCACGGCGTCAGTCGTTCGCGCCCTGGACCGGCGATCATTTCGCACGCCCCGATGGCACGATCCCCTCGACGTCCTCGCTGCAACCCTCGGTATCTCGACAGGCTCGACTCGTGCGGTGGCGAACAGACGCAGGCCATTCGCCTGCACGCCTCAGGAGAACGCAGAAAGCCCTGTTATGGCCTGGCCGAGGATCAGCGTGTGGATCTCGTTGGTTCCCTCGTAGGTGTAGACCGACTCGAGGTTGTTCATGTGGCGGATCACCGGGTACTCGGTGGTGATGCCGTTGGCGCCCAGCACCGATCGGGCGGTGCGCGCGACCTCGAGCGCCATGGCCACGTTGTCCATCTTGGCGAAGCTGATCTGGGGTGTGGCGAGCGTACCTGCGTCCTTCATCCGGCCGAGGTGCAGTGCGACGAGGGTGCCTCGCTGCACGGCCACCATCATCTCGACGAGCTTGCGCTGGGTGAGTTGGAACGACGCGATCGGCCGGTCGAACTGGGTGCGCTGCGAGGCGTAGTCGAGCGCCGCCTCGTAGCACGCCCTCGCAGCGCCGACGGCTCCGAAGCTGATGCCGAAGCGGGCCTCGTTGAGACAGCTCAGCGGACCGCGCATCCCGGTGACGCCGGGCAGCACCGCATCGGCGGGGAGGCGGACCGAGTCGAGCACCAGCTCCGAGGTGACCGATGCCCGGAGCGAGACCTTGCGGTGGATCTCGGGCGCTGAGAACCCCGGGGTGTCGGTGGGTACCACGAAGCCGCGGACCCCTCCGGCGTCGTGGCCGTCGGGGTCGGTGCGCGCCCACACGATCGCAACGTCCGCGACGGAGCCGTTGGTGATCCACATCTTGGTGCCGTCGAGGATCCAGTCACCAGAGGGCTCCTGGCGCGCGATCGTGCGCATGGAGGACGGATCCGACCCGGAGTCGGGCTCGGTCAGACCGAAGCACCCGATGAGTTCGCCCGCAGCCATGCCGGGCAACCACTGCTGTTTGTGATGCTCGGACCCGAAGGCGAGGATCGGGAACATGGCGAGCGACCCCTGCACCGACACGAAGCTGCGCACCCCCGAATCGCCGGCTTCGAGCTCCATGCAGGCCAAGCCATACTGCGTGGCCGATGCCCCCGCGCATCCGTAGCCCTCCAGGTGCATCCCCAACAGCCCGAGCGCACCGAACTCCTTTGCCATCCCGGTGGGGAAGCGGCCCTCGTCGAACCACTCACCGACATGGGGGAGCACCTTGTCGGCCACGAAGCGCCTCACCGTGTCGCGCCCGAGCAGCTCCTCCTCGCTCAACAGCGAATCGGTGGCCAGCACGTCGCGCGGATCGACCTCACTGCTCGGTGGCCCGATGCCCATCGCCCTCCGTTCCCTTGTTCGCATCCTGGGTCAGCCTTTCGGCAGCCCCAGGATCCTCTCTCCGATTATATTGCGCTGGATCTGGGAGGTTCCCCCGGCGATCCGGGCTCCGGGAGCGGTCAACAGGGCGGTTGTCGGATCGGATTCGAGCATCCCCGCGGCGCCTTCGAGACCGGCCCGGAAGACCGCGAAGTCGTACATCAACTCGGTCGTGCCGAGCTTCGCGAGCGATCCGAGGACCGACGCAACCGGGCCTTGGCGTCTACCCATGGCCCACAGCGCGGTTCCGCGGCTCCACAGCTCGACCAACCGTTGACGTGACAGCGGATCGAGATCGCCTCCGAGGTCGACCATCGAGTCGAGGCGTCGCTTCAGGGAGATGCCAGAGGCTCCGATGTAGCCCCGCTCGTTGGTCAGTGCGGCCATGCCCACCGACCAGCCTTCGTTCTCGGGTCCCAACAGGTTGGTCGCCGGGATGTGGACCTCGTCGAGGAACACCTCGTCGAACTCCGACGCGCCGTTCATCTGACGCAACGGCCTGGTTTCGATCCCGTCGCTGGTCATGTCGACCAGGAAGAACGAGATTCCCTTGTGCCTGGTCCCGGGGTCGGTCCGAGCCATCAGGATCCCCCAGTCGGCCACCCGGCCGTTGGAGCACCAGACCTTCTGGCCATCGACCACGAAGTGGTCGCCATCGCGCACCGCCGAACACGAAAGCGACGCCAGATCCGAGCCTGCGTCGGGTTCGGAGAACATCTGGCACCACACGCGTTCACCGGTGAGGATCGGCCGTAGGTGCTCCTGTTGCTGGGAGCGGGTGCCGAAGGCCAACAAAGCCGCACCGGTGAGCACGCAGCCGACCATGTTCAAAAAGGGTGGAACCTGCGAGAGAGCGCACTCGGTGATCCAGGCGGCGTTGTGCTCGGGGCTGAGTCCCCGGCCACCGAAGTCGACCGGCCAGGAGACCCCTGCGAAACCCGCCTCGAAGAGCTGTGCCTGCCATGAGCGGGCCTCGGTCGCGAGCTCCGGTGGCAGGATCGCTCCGTAGTCCCTGGGTGCGCATGAACGGTTCTCTGCCAGCCATTCCCGGGCCTGCTGCGCGAACGCATCCACTGCGATCCGGGGATCCTCGGGTCTGTCGCTCGGCGCGTCGGACACCCCGGGAGCATATTGCAGGATCGCCGGCGTCGAGCTCGCCATCGATGATCGGTGGTCCGCCTCCACTCTCGAGATCCTCCGGGCGCCGGGCTGACCCCCGGGCGCACGGGTCACCTCCGGTGATGTGCGGGGGCGTCGCACCCCGCGGTGTTGTGCACCCGGTCACGGGACCCGTACGCTTCGGCGATGGCCACT
>CAYVYG010000333.1:0-4025 GCA_964454385.1 uncultured Microthrixaceae bacterium | reverse complement strand
TGTCGTGGTGGCTGGTGTCGAGGTGGCTGGTGTCGTGGTGGCTGGTGTCGAGGTGCTCGGCACCGTGCTGGCGGGTGTGCTTGTGCCGGTTGTCTCAGCGGCTTCCGGGGGAGCGTCTGTCGGCGCGGCGATCACCGTCGCGTTGGTGAACTGCTCGAGTGCCTCCAGGAACGACGGCTGCAACAGGTCGGGCATGTTTGCTGCCACGTGCAGGAGGTAGACGATCTGACGGTCGCTCAGGACGTGGGTCCTGCAGTCCGGGGTGGTGCCGCCTTGGCCACGGGGCCTGCCACCGCCCCCCGAGGTGGAGCCCGCTGCGAGGATGGAGGTGATGATCTCGTCACCCGCTCCGGTCGCACCTGCGCCGCCCGTGGAGGCGGCGGCCCGCCGGTCGACGCCGATCACCGCTGTCGCGATGGCGGCGACAACGAGCACGAGCAGGACTCCGGGAGAGTTGCGGATTCTGTTCATCCCGGTTCTGTTCATCCCGGAGCCTCCGTCGAGGTACCCTCCGACCCTTGTCCACCCCGGGCGTCCACCAGCGCCGGGCAGGGATCGGGCTCACCGTCGGCCAGCAACGTCGACTCCTCGTCCCAGAGCTCGCTGATCATCAACTCGCCGTCGGTGCCGCGGATCGCCGTTCCCCTGCCCCGGGTCGAGGTGCGGTTGTCGTCGCGGACCTCACCGGTGTGCATGTCCACGCCGACACCAGGGGCATAGCCGCAGTTGACCCATTCGAGTGAGCCATCGGGCTGCTCGGTGACCTCCAAAGCGACGTTCGAGAAGCTGATGCCCTCGTCTCCCGCCACTATCCGAATGCCGTCGTCGGTGCCCGAGGCGAGGATCCTCCCCCTGACCTGTCGGTCCAGCTCCGAGCCGGCCACCACGACTTCCAGCCAGGCCCGCGACAGGGGGTGATCGTCGGCTGCCGCCGCCAACGGCTCGGCGAACAGACCTGTGATCGCAATGTCGAACCTCTGGAGCAGATCGTCGAGCTCGCCAACAGCATCCGTTCCTGTGGCTTCCTCGCCCGGGGTGTGGCTCGAGCTCCCGGTTCCGCCGGAGCCGTCGGAGCCGACGGGTGTCGACCGACCCGCCGTGGTTTCGGTCGTCGGGTGCGCGTCTCGCTCTTGGCCGAGTGGCTCGATCGATGCCTGTCCGCTGGTACGGGCGCATGCGGTGCTCGACGCACCACACGCGAGCAGTGTCGAGATGGCGATGAGGAGCGGGCGGACCTCGCAGCTGAGCGCGTGCTTTCGATGCCGACCTGTCATCAGGACTCCTCTCCCTAAATGAGATCCTGTTTCGATGATCCAGACGGATTCTTAGTCCATCGGGCTCACTGCCGCAAGGTCCTTGTCACCAACCACGGAACTCCGGTTGACGGCGTTCGCGGAACGCCGCGATGCCCTCGTGGAAGTCCTCGCTGGCGGTCAACCAGTCCTGTGCGTTCGCCTCGTCGTCGAACGCGACCTGTCGACCCGACTCCAGGCTGCGGTTGATGAGCCCCTTGGTGACCGCGATCGCCCGCGTCGGAGCCTCGGTCAACCTCGCGGCCAGACCGTCGACCTCGGAGCGCAGCGAGTCGGCTGGTACCACACGGTTGGCTATCCCCAACTCGGCGCAACGCCACGCGGGAACGTCGTCTGCGAGGAACATCAACTCCTTGGCCACGTGCGTTCCGACGATCCGGGGCAACAGGTAGGCGCCGCCCGCGTCGGGGATGATCCCGCGCCTCACGAACACCTCGACCAGCTTCGCGGTGTCGGCCATCACCACGAGGTCGGCTGCGAGGACGAGCTGCGCGCCGCCACCGGCCGCGGTACCGTTCACCGCCGCTACCACGGGCTTCTCGCAGTCGAGGATCGATGCCACCAGACGCTGCCAACCCCTTCGGACAAGCCTCGCTGCGTCCCCCATCGCGCGCTGGGGCGCTCCCTCGGGGCGCGGTGGACCCGGTGCTGACGCGCCGGCGAGGTTGGCTCCGGTGCAGAAATGGCGCTCGCCGGCCGCGCCGAGCACCACGCAACGAACCGCGAGGTCGGCCGAGGCCCATTCCATCAACTCGGTGATCCGGTCCCGCATCTCCCCGGTCAGGGAGTTGCCCGTACCGGGGGAATCGATCGTGACCCTGGCCACGCCTCCTTCGGAGCGGTAGGTGACCATCTGTTCGAGCGGGGCATCCTCAGGCATCCTCGCCCTCCTGTCGGTGTTGTCGTGACGCTGTCGGTGTTGTCGTGACGCTGTCGGTGTTGTCGTGACGCTGTCAGTGTTGTCGTGACGCTGTCAGTGTTGTCGTGACGCTGTCAGTGCTGCGGTGGCGAATCATCCGCCGGTGGTTCTGCCCCGGCGGACATCCGCGATGTGCCACCCGGTGGCTCGGTGATGATCCTGCTGGCTCGGTCGTAGGTGATGTAGTTCCACGCCCAGTTGACCAGTACGTTCGCACGGTTGCGGAAGCCGAGCAGCATCACCAGGTGGAGCAACAGCCACGCGAACCAGCCGAGCGGGCCCGAGAGCCTGATCCCACCGGGTAGTTGGGCCACTGCGTCGAGTCGGCCGATGGTTGCCATGGATCCCTTGTCGAAGTAGGTGAAACGGTCGGTCCGATCACCGCGGAGGCGGTCGGTGATCCTGCGTGCGACATGACCGGCCGATTGGATCGCGACCGGGGCGACCTGTGGAAGCAGCGCTCCGTTGGCGTCGGTGGCAGCGGCCATGTCACCGATCACGTGCACGTCGGGGTGTCCCGGAATGGAGAGGTTGTCGTCGACGACCACTCGTGACCCCTTGGTCAGCTCCACCCCCAGTGACTCGGCCAGCGGGTTGGCGCGCACCCCGGCGGTCCACACCAGGGTGCGGCAAGGCACCTCGCCCGTGTCGTCGCGCTCACCGGCATCCCCCTTGCCTGATGCCCTCTCGATGGTGACGCTGCCGCTGGTCACCGAGCTCACCGATGTGTTCACCAGGACCTCGACTCCCCGAGCGGAGAGGGTGTCCAAGGCCTTGTCCGAGAGCACCGGGTGGAAACCCGGCAGCAGACGTTCACCCATCTCGACCAGCACGACACGCGCCGCGCGCAGATCGAGTGCCGGATGGTCGCGTGGCAGAACGACCGTGACCAGATCCATGAGCCCACCGGCGAGCTCCACCCCGGTGGGTCCCCCGCCCCCGATGACTATCGTCATGGTGCCGTCGGCCACACGCGTCGGATCGGCATCGGCCCGCTCGAAGCACATGAGTACGTGGGACCGCAACGCCGTTGCGTCAGCCAGCGACTTGAGCCCGAAGGCGTGCTCGTCCACACCCGGGATCCCGAAGGAGTTGGTGACCGCACCCCCGGCGAGCACGAGGTCGTCGTAGCGGATCACGGCCCCGTCGGCCAGGGTCACGCTGTTGTGGTCCATCTCCACCGATGTCACGGTTCCCATCCTCACCCTCGCGTTGCGCTGCTTGGTGAAGATCCCCCGCACGGGGAAGCAGATGTCGTCGCCGTCGAGGCCGGCGGTTGCGACCTGGTACAGCAACGGCTGGAACGTGTGGTGGTTGCGGGAATCGATCAGGGTCACATCGACCGGGGAATCCGCCAGACCTCTCACGGCGGCGAGGCCGCCGAAACCTGCACCCACGACAACCACGTGGTGACGGTGATCCGCGATGTCATCGATACGGTCCACCTCCCGAAGCTAACGCGGCTCTGTCGAAGCGCCTTCGCGAGCATCGATGCTGCCCGCTCCGCAGACCGCAGATCGGCTCTCCCTCGCGCCCGTTGCCGCTCCGGCGGAGCGACGCGCTGCTGTTGCGGCAACCCGTGGTGCCGGGTCAACCATCGTTCGTGGCGGTGTCGGTCTGGCCCGTCTCGGGATCGGGGCGTTGCTCGAAGACCTCGAGACCCGCGAGCTGACCGCGGGGGTCGGGTACCTCACGTACGGGATCGTCCACGTCGTCGTACTCGGTCCTCAGGGCCCGTGACATCGTCGCGTGCATCTCGTAGGTCATCACGATGTAGGTGAGCTCGAGGATCT
>CAYVYG010000332.1:0-4031 GCA_964454385.1 uncultured Microthrixaceae bacterium | reverse complement strand
CTCGCCCGTCTGGAGACCACCGGCGCCACCGACACAGCGGTGGGTATGCGCCCGGCGGGGTGGTTGGCGTGGGAAGCCGACACCAACCTCACACGCTGTCGTCAACGAACCAACATCGCGAAGCGACTCTCCTGGTTCGGTGAGTTCACAGACGCGCTCGGTGAGGGTCGCGTCAGGTTCCCACACGCAGAGGTGCTCGCCTCGGTAGCGAACCCCCGCAACCGTGACGGGCTACGCGCAGCCCAAGGGGTGCTCATCGAATGGGCCGGGCAGTTGCATTTCTCGCAGTGGGCGACCATGGTGCGCCAACTCGCCCACGACCTCGACGCCGATGGTTCGTTTGACCCGAACGAACACACCTCACGTAACCGGTTGCGTCTGCGTGACAACGGAGACGACACCACCGAGATCACCGGACTGCTCACCGGTACCGACGCTGTGACGGTCACCCAGGGACTCGATGCCCTCGCGGATCAGTTGTTCCACCGGTACCGCACAGACCACAAAGCCGACCCGGACTCAGAGATCCCCAACCGGGCACAACTCCTCGCCGAAGCGCTCACCCACGCAGTCAGACTCGCGCTGTCACGAAACGTGCAATCGACCAGCCCGCCACGGGTCGAAGCCACCATCATCATCGAAGAAGACCCCGAAGCCCACCCTTCGGGTGCCGCCGGCAACCCCGCCGGTCACGGTCCTGTTGGCGAAGCCACAGATCACGACAACGCCGACCCCACCCGAGGACACACGGCCGATCCCACCAGTGATGGCAGCAACCACACCGACGGACCCGGTGATGGCAGTGGGCCACCACCACGGATCCGGATCCGTGACCTCAACGGACGGCCCATACCCACCGGTGTCGCAGAAGCACTACTGCTAGACGCCGACCTGCGCGCCCTGCTGTTGGATGTGAATGGCAACCCGTTGTGGCTCGGGCGCACCGTGCGCCTAGCCACACCAGCCCAGAGAACAGCCCTCGCAGCACGCGACGGAGGCTGCATCTTCCCCGGATGCGACATGCCACCGCAATGGTGTGACGTACACCACCAACCCGACTGGGAACCCAACACCGACATCGGCCGCACCGACATCGGCCGCACCGACATCGACAAGATGTTCCTCGGATGCCGCCACCACCACGGAGTCACCCACCGCAAAGGCTGGACCTGCCGCGAGAACCCCGAGCGGCCACAACACTGGATCTGGACCACCCCCACCGGACACGAAATCCACTCCCAACGACAACACCGCAACCTCCAACAGAAGCGACCACCGCCCTGAGGTACGGAGCCCTGATTGGACCTCAGGACACGATCCCCAGGGAGCCCCGAGGCCTCGATCAGGAGTCGAGAACCGACGCCGCATCCACACCGACGGCGAGATCGCAGCTCACTGCTGCTCGGACTGGTATCTGACGCTGTGGTAATCGCCTCCATGCACGGGTCCACCTCCGACCAGAGCTTCGGCAGCCGCCAGGAGACCGGCGGCGGGGTTGTCCGTCGCGCGCATGCGTGCCGCCACCCAGGCGCCGTCCATCAACAACAACAACTGGCCCGCAAGTCCCTCGGGATCGGACAGGCCGGCTCTGGATGCGAGAGTTGCGAGCCGCCGGCGCACAGCCTGCTTGTGAGCGACTGCAACCCGGTGACCCGGATGGTCCTCGTCGGGGAACTCGGCAGCCGCGCTCTGGAACGTGCAGCCCAGACACTGAGGGCTGGTCGCCAGATCCTCGATTGCCCCGAAGATGGCGAGCAGCTCCTGTTCGGGGGCGTTGACGTCGCCCACCGCGGCGTCGAGCCACGCCCAGAACTGCTCGTTCGAAGCCTCGAGATAGGCAACTATCAGGTCGTCCTTGGAGGCGAAGTGGCGATACAGGCTCATCTTCGCGACTCCTGCCTCGGCGATGATCGTGTCGATCCCCACCGCCCGGAATCCATCCCGGTAGAAGAGCCGCTGCGCGGTCTCGAGGATCCTCTCTCTCACCGTGCCGGCAGTCGCATCAGATATCACCGTTGACATGATACAGACCTGTCTGTAGCGTCCGAGGTGAGCCGTGATACAGATCTGTCTCAGCACCAGGCCTGTCTCCGCTCAGACCCATCTCGACACGGATCCGTCCCGGTTCGGAACAAGGTCGATCCGGCGGACGGCGACACAGGAGTTGCAATGGCCACCACGCTCACACCCGAAGCCCGAGCGGTGATCGAATCCGGTCGACTCGCCCACTTCAACACCATCGCGCCCGACGGTCGACCCCACACCACGATCGTGTGGGTGGGCCTCGACGGTGATGAGATCGTCATCGGCAAGCTCGCACCCGACCAGAAGCTCGCGAACATCGGACGCGACCCTCGAGTCTCGCTGTCGATCGAAGCCGACGGCGACCAACTCGGCATGCAGAACCACCTGGTCGTGGAGGGCACCGCCGAGGTCACAGAAGGTGGAGCACCCGAGCTCCTCCAGGAGCTCGCCCACCGCTACATCGGTCCCGACGCGAAGTTCCCACCCATGCCCGATCCGCCCGAAGGATACACGATCCGTGTCACACCCACCCGGGTCAGGGGCATGGGACCCTGGGGCACAACCCTCTGAGCCGGACCGGATACGCAATGCGCCACCAGTCGCCGAATCGGCATGCCATCGCTCCGTGTGTGGCCAACCGTCAAGTTCCGCTCGGGGGATTCACCTGAGCGGATTCGTCCAGTCGATCTCATCGAAACGAGCGAAATCGCTGTCCGCGCTGACGATCTCGAGTCCGTGTTCGATGCAGAGCGCTGCCAGGACAGCATCGCTCACCAGGTTTCCGCGCAGGTCCAGTCCCGTGATCAGACGTCCGAGGATCTCACGGTGACCGACGCCTGGCTGGGGAATCCACACCGGATCCGCATCGAGCCAGGTTTCGACGATCGTCCAGGCGGCGGCCGGGTCCAGCGGCTCTTCGATTGCGCGCGAGTGCGTCACTATCCGCACGAACGCACTCGATGACACCCATGGGATGCCGACCCGCCGCGAACCGTTGAGTGCTGACTCCAACCACTCCTTCGAGGTGGCGTGGAACGGACTCCGTTCATCGACGGCGTACAACAAGATGTTGGCGTCGACCAGCATCGCTATCGGTTGTCCGCCCCCTCGAGCGACTCGAGGGCATCAGCGACGTTCGACACATCGATCCGCAGGCCCAGCGGATGAGTGGACTGGGTGAAGTGGGACCGTTGCCGGCGGGGCAGAAGCGCGCGGCGGATGAGCTCGTTGACCGCCTCAGAGGTTCCGACGCCTCGTTCGCGTCGGAGCTCCTCCACCGCAGCAGCCGTATCGGCTTCGAACTCGACTGTGGTACGCATGAGCACAGGTTAGCACGCTCATGCATGAACTGACGCGTGGGCGTGTGACCGGTCAGGAGTCGACCACCAACGCTGCGTCGAGGCCGAGGAACCGGCCGTACTCGGCGGCGCGCCGGCTCAGGCCTTCCAGCGCATCCGGCGTGAGCTCGATGAACAGGTCGACCGTCACGGTGACGCTCGACCTGTTCGCCGACCGGGACCAGATACCCACCACCTCCCCGTCGACGACCACGATCGGCTTGAACATGCCATTTCGCCCCGGCACCACCGCATCGAGGTTCTCCGCGGTGACCACGGCGTCACGGCTGCGGTAGCCGAGCAGGTACTCGTCGAAGGGTGCCAGCAGCAGCGGCTCGGCCAGCGCTTCGTCGACCTCGGCCGCGGTCAGGCCCGCTGACCCGGCGGACGTGATCAGCTCCTCCCCGGCGAGCTCGATCATCCCCAGCGCATCGCCGGCGGCCTCGATGGCGCGACGGGTGTCGCCCATCGTGAGGTTGGCCCACCAAGACAGGCACTGCGCGGTCGCGGGGCCGTGTCCGCCGAAATAGCGCACGGCCAGCTCTGCGAGCGCCTCGTCGCCATCGAGGTCACGACCTGAACCAACCACAGTTGCACCCGAAGCGAAGGAGTCGACCCGGCCGGGGGCGCCAGCGAAGACGATCTCCATTCGTTCGGTCAGGTGACGCA
>CAYVYG010000331.1:0-4087 GCA_964454385.1 uncultured Microthrixaceae bacterium | reverse complement strand
GTGGCTGCTGCGTCGGGCCTTCGACGGCTGGGTGCCCGACGAGGTCCTCTGGCGCGAAAAGGCGCAGTTCGGCCAGGGCACCGGCATGAACACCGTGTTGAGCGACCACTTCGGGGCACTAGTCACCGACGAGGAGCTCACCGTCGAGCGAGACGTCGTCGACCCGCCGCTTCGCACCCGCGAGGAGCTCGCCTACTACCGCATCTTCGCCGAGCACCTGCCCGGCGTGCCCGCCCAGGACACCATCGGACGTTTCGTCGAGGCCTGAGCACTCCGAGACGGCGTGCGCGCTCAGGTCTCGGCTTCGCCGAGCACGGCGTCGTCCTCCGCGGTGGCGAAGACGTGCAGGCCGAGGCGGTCCGAGACCTCGCGGCACACCTCGACACCGCGCACGCTGTTGCCATGGGCATCGAGTCCGGGAGAGAACACCGCGAAACCCAACTTGGCCAGGATCGGAGCGAGGATCGCGCCGCTGACCCCGCTCTTGGCTGGAACACCGACCTCGTAGGCTCACTCGCCGGCGAAGTCGTACATCCCACAGGTGTACATCACCGAGAGCACATCGCGGATGTGGCGTCGGGTGCCCACACGCTCACCACTGCAGGGGTTGACCCCTCCGTTGGCCAGTGTCGCCCCCATCACCGCGAGGTCCCGGCAGCTCGCGGTCACCGAGCACTGTTGAAGGTAGACCGCAAGAGCCTCCTCGGGATCACCTTCGAGCATGCCGGCGCTTCGCAGCAGGTAGGCGGTGCCACGGTTGCGGTCCGCGCCGGCCATCTCCCGCTCGTAGGTGCCCGGGTCGACACCGAGGCGATCATTGGCCGCGCAACGCTGCATGAGCGCAACGACACGCTCGATCCGCTCAGTCGCATCCGCCCCCTCGATGAGCTCGGAGGTGACCAGCGCACCCGCGTTCACCATCGGGTTGTAGGGACGGTTCGCCTGCTCGTCGACCACGAGCGAACTGAACCTGTCGCCGCTCGGCTCGACCCCGACGCGCTCCATCACCCGCTCCCGGCCGTGATCCTCCAGGGCGAGCAGATGGGCGAACACCTTGGAGACCGACTGCAGGGCGAAGCCCGTGTCGCACTCACCCGCGCCGTGGGAATCACCGTCCAAGGTGACCATCGCGATCCCGAAGGTCTCCGGGTGCTCCTCGAGGCGGTCGGGGGCGAGGTAGCCGCGTCCGGGCACGTAGTACTGAGCGACCCTCTCGCGCAGCGGCCCCCGGTGGCGTTGGTACAACTCGTCGAGTCGACCACCGACCTTGTGGTGGATCTCAGGACCCAACACCGCGAAGCCCGACAGATAGTTGCGGAGCGTCCGGAGCGCGCCCCACGGACGGTGGGGCTGGAGGCGACATCGGTGATTTTCTGGGATCGGTTGTCAACTCCGGAAGGCTACCCGGGCAGTGGAGCGACGTGAGCCCGGTTCCGGTGCGGTCGCCTCGCCTCACGAACCCGACCTGGGACTCGTCCGGTCACGCTTCCCCATTGCAGCACCGACACGACCGGAGTTGACGTCCGCCACGATGATCGCCATGGCTCCGGTGCCCTGGATCGCCGTGAAGCTCGCGCCGGTGAACAGGGCTCCACCGGCGACTCCGAACATGTGCGCGCACGGCCCGGCAACCGGGTTGAGTCCCGCCGGTAGCCCACGCGCAAGACCGTCGGGCACGCTCTCGACTCCCAGCACCACGTGAATTCAGGCGCTCGATCCGTGCACCAGGATCTCCACCGTCACCTCCGGATGAACCCTCAACAGACCGAGACGGGGCAGCTTCAAGCCCCAGTCCCGCACGTCGAAGGTGGCTCTGCCGGTCAAGACGACATCGTCGCCGTCGCGGGACCAGACGATCTCCCCACCGACCTCACGTTCCTCACCGCGGAAGGCGATCCTTCCGGTGAGCGCGATGGTGCTCTCGTGGAGATGCTCGGACTCGAGGACCTCTCCGATGATCTCTGGATGCGACGCAGCGTCGATGCGACGCCTGGTTTCACGATCGACCAGAGGGTTGCCCGAGCGGAGCAGGTCCACCGGGATCGACACCTCGCCATCGAGCACCCGCCGAGGTGCGTCATCTGCTCCTGACTCGACGAGGTCGAACCAACCTGTGAGCCCCTCGGAACGGGCATGGATCGGATGGATCGACGACGTGCCGGCGATCTCGACCGAGGACCTCTGAGGGTCGATCTCGAAGCGGGTCATCGCACCATCATCGCGGTTGTCAGCCGCTCACGACCCGGGCTCGTAGGGGCACACCGTGTCGACGTCGAGGAGTCGCTCCAGGTATGCCGCCGTGCGGAGCACCACCATGTCGGACAGGTGCGAACCGACGACCTGTAGGCCAACCGGGATCCCGTCGGAGTCGAACCCTGCGCACACCGACGCGGCCGGTGACCGGGTGAGGTTGAACGGATAGGTGAACGACACCCAGCCGACGCTCTGGTCGCCGTTGATGGTTCCCTGGGATCCGGGGAACGGCGCCCGCCCGGCGATCGTCGGCGTCAACAGCACGTGCGCGTCGCTCAACAGCTCGCTGAGGCGGAAGTTGAGCCGGTGTGCCGCATCGTTCGACTCGAAGATGTCGGCCGCCGACACCGACCCAGCAGCGAACTGCATCATCGCAGCGAGGCCCGGGTCGAGATCGGGGTGCTCCGCGCCTTGCGGTACGAGCTTGGTGACCGTGTGGAGGTTCGACATGACGGCGTGGGCGACCCAGTGCATCACCGGATCTTCGTCGAAGACCCGGTCGACCTCGATCACCTCGGTGCCGGCATCGGCGATCGCCTGCACCGCGCGATGGGTCACCTCGAGCACCTCGCGGTCCACCTCCACATAACCGAGGTCGGGTGACCACAGGACCTTCATCGGCGCAGCCGGCTCCGACAGTGCCCCACTCCATGGTGTCTGGGGCATCGGCAGCGAGCGGATGTCGGTGGGCTCCGCTCCGACCACGAGGTCGAGGGCATGGGTCGTGTCCGCGATCGTGCGCGTGAGCACACCCTTCGATGAGATGTCGGCCCACCCGGGTGGTTCGGCCCCGCCATCGGGTATCCGCCCGAGAGATGGCTTGTGGGTGGACAGGCCACACAGCGCTGCGGGGATACGCAGGGATCCCCCACCATCGGAGCCCGTGGCGAGTGGGACCATCCCGGCGGCAACGGCCGCAGCCGACCCTCCCGATGAACCACCGGGACTGCGTCCGATGCGCCATGGGTTCTCCGTGCGTCCGAAGACCCGGTTGTCGGTGTCACCCATGTACGCGAACTCAGGAGCATTGGTCTTGCCCACGACCACGCACCCGTCGTTGCGCAGGCGTTGCACCAGCACGGAGTTCACCTTCGAGACCGGCGCGTCGGCGAGCAGCAGCGAGCCCTGGGTGGTGCGGAACCCGATCGCGTCCTCGGTGTCCTTCACACCGATCGGCACACCGGCGAGGTGCCCTATCTTCTCACCGGCCGCGATCCGGCTGTCGATCTCCGCCGCATCGGCGAGGGCGCGTTCGCCATCCACCGCCACGAAGGCGTTGAGCTCGCCGTTGGTCGTCTCGATGCGGTCGAGCGCCACTTGGGTGACCTCGCGTGCGGAGACCTCCCCGGCGTTCACCCGACGGGAGATCTCGGTGACGCTGATGGTTCGAAAGTCCATGACCAGAGGGTAGGGAGTTCTACCGGTCCGTGTCGCGCGTAGGTCTCAGCAGTAGAGCATCGGTCGATGAGATGTGGAGCCGGCACCCGTCTGCATACCATGCGCATCTGCCCGCCCGCGGAACAGGAACATCCATGAGGCCGCTTCGCTACTCGATCAACATCACCATCGACGGTTGTTGCGACCACCGTGCGGGGATCCCCGACGAGGCGTTGCACCGCCATCACGCCGCGAACCTCGAGCGAGCGGATGCGCTGATCTTCGGCCGTGTGACCTACCAGATGATGGAAGAGGCGTGGCGCCGGTCTCCGTCGGGAACACGGCCCGAGTGGATGGCTGATTGGATGATCCCCTTCGCCGAAACGATCGATGGCGCGAAGAAGTACGTGGTGTCGAACACGCTGGACCGTGTCGACTGGAACGCAGAGCTGCTACG
>CAYVYG010000330.1:0-4138 GCA_964454385.1 uncultured Microthrixaceae bacterium | reverse complement strand
AATCCATGGAGCCATCATCGAGCCCGACACCATTCAGTACCAGCGATGTTTCCTGAACTATTCCTGTAGCATTCCTACATGATCTCGGATGTCAGAAGGATCAAGGCCCTGCAGCAGCTCGCGGAGCGCGGGACCGTCACCGCTGCGGCCAAGGCGCTCGGGTACACCCCGAGCGCGGTGTCACAACAGCTTGCGACCCTCGAATCAGAGCTCGGGGTGCCAGTGATCGAACGGCGCGGCCGCAACGTCGTGCTCACCGACGCGGGTCACGTGCTGGTCGAGCACGCTTCTCATGCGCTGGCCGCGCTGGAACGCGCCGAATCCGCGGTCGCGGAGCTGCACGGCATGCCGACCGGACCGGTGCGCATCGGCTCCCTGGCGAGTGCCGCCGCGTCGTTGGTGCCCGAGGCTCTGCGCACCCTGCTGGTCGACCATCCCAGCGTGGAACCCGAGGTGTCAGTGCATCCGCTCGATCGCAACATCGAGGAGCTCCGATTGGGCACGATCGACCTGGCGATCGAACAGAGCTACCGCCTCGCACCCCACGATGCGTTCGCAGGGATGGACGTCACCGATCTGCTCACCGAGCCGCTGCTGTTGCTCTCACCGGCGGAACATCCCTGCGAGTCGGTTGATCAAGCCGTCGCGTTCGACTGGGTGGCATCCCCACCCGGAACAGCCTGTCGTCGCTCGACCGAGGGAGTCGCCGCAAACTACGACCTCGCACCTCGCTATCGCTACGAGACCGACGACCACTTCGCGACCGTGCGGATCGTCGGTGCCGGGTTGGCGGTCGCGTTGCTTCCGGCGCTGGCACTGTTGCACCCCGCAGAGGGAGTCCACATCTCGGTCGTCCCCGAAGCGACGCGTACGATCTCAGCCGTCTCCCGACCCAGTGGTAGAGCCCGGCCCGCGGTAGCCGCGATGATCGAGCACCTCACCGCGGCGGCAAATGCACTCGAGGGCGAGCGGCTCGTCGCATGATCGTCCTCCGATCCGACCGCTCGCATGTGAGCGCGGATCAGTCCCCGGTCGGTGACTACCCGCTAGCGCGTTCTTCCTCGACTGCTTCTTTCACGCGCTCGAGGGTCTCGCGCATGCCCCGTTCGTTCGTGCGACCGCGTGCGCGGCCGAAGATCTTCCAATAGAGCTTCGTGATCGGGTTCTGTGCCAGGGCGAACGACTCCGTCGCCGCGGTCCCCTCGCCCTCGGCAGCGAACTCGTAGCGCCACGAATTGACCATGCGTTCGCCTGGTCCCAACACGTCGAACGCGAACACCTCACCGGGTTCGCTCTCGGTGATGCGACACACCGTCCAGTAGGCGGGCGGGCGCCCGTTGCGCAACACGTGCCCGCGGAACTTCACCCCGACCGCCGGCTCACTCGCCCCACCCAGCCACTCGGCTTCGAAGGTCTCGGGACTGAACCGGCCCGTGTTGGTGATGTCCGACACGAGCGCCCAGACATCCTCGGGCTTCGCGTCGATGTGGACCGTGACCGAACCGTGCATGGTCGACACCCTAGGTGTCACGCCCAGCCGCGTCACCCTCACCGCCCCAGTGCAGCAGAACCAGGGCCGAGCATGCACCCCCGCTGTTAGGGCCGGCGACCGGTGAGATCCAACAAACGTGTCTGAAGAGGCGCGTCGTCGGGAACCTCTCCGCTGGGACCCTCGCCGAACAGACCGCTGGCCGCAATGTTGTCGCGCAGGGAGTCCAGTCGCTCCCACACCACAGCCACCAACTCGTCCGGGAGCTCCTCGTCGCCGCCGATGGCACGGGCCAGGTCCCAGGAGTGCAAGGTGAGATCCCCTATGCGGAACTGGATGATCGCTGACCCGGGCAGGTCACCCATGGGATGCTCGCAGGTCCGTTCCATCGCTCCCGGTTCGCGGAACGCCGCAAGTTGCGCCTCGGCGTGCCCGTCGTAGGTAGCGAGAGGGTCGTCGCCCAGCGGCAATCCGGTCAAGTAGCCGATCGCCTCCGCACGGTGGGCACCCTGCAGCAACCGAACCGCCATGTGGTCCCCACCGATCACGTGTGTGATGAGGCCCGCCACGTTCCAATCGCCACAGGGGGTGGGCAGGAAGTGCTGGTCCTCGCCGACCTCCGCGATGCGCTCACGGAACGTCGCCGATGCCAACTCCAACAGTCCGATGTCGTCCATCCGGGCGAGGCTACCGGCAACCTCCCTGCCCAACCGCCGGTCACCGATGAGGCGCTGAGCGGATCCACGGCCGCTTGCGGGCGCGGGAGCATCGTTTCCGCGGCATCACGGTCTTTGGGCGGGTTGTGGCACCCGATCAATGGGCGGCGAGATACGAAGCGAGCGCTCGGGTCCGACGCCGGGGACCGAGCTCGCGGGGCCGGGTAGTCGCAACAGGAACACCGCCAACGCGCCGAACCAGACGTTGCCCACCGCCAGGGCCATCACCTGCATTGCGAAGGTGAGCACACCCAAGGCTGAAAGCACCACCGTCGCGAGGATCACGGCTCCTGGGATCCGGCCCAGCACCTCACGAACCACTCGAGCCAGCCGTGGCGCGTCTCGGCATGGTGCAGACCCGCGGTGGCTCCACAGCATGAACCGGCGCTCCGGTACCTCGAACACCGTGAGCAGCAGGGCTCGCGTTCCGTTCGCAGGGGACGAACCCGCCAAACCAGCTCACCCGGCACGCGACGGTCAGGACTCCGCGGCCCGCAGCACCCTGAGCGGATCGGTTTCGAGGCCGACCACCGCACGGGGACGCCACGGGCCGAACGCCTGGTGGTCGCCACCGTCGTGTGGCTCCTCACTGCTCAGCGGCGCACCCCACCCCGGGAGGAATCCGTCTCCGGTCGGGTTGACGAGACTTCCTCCGGCACCGCCGAGCACGGATTGCACAACCTCGTCGTGATGTGCGAGGTCAGCCGACATCGACTCGGTGTCGGCCTCCCAACGCTTCGTGCTCGCCTCGATGTCGGTGAGAACGAAGGCGTGCCGGCTCCAGGCATCGCCCTGTTCCACATCGTGAGTCTCGCGCAGAGCACCTCAACGATAACCGGGATCCGCGCTGGGCCCGGCTCCCGAGAGTCGCGGCTGATCTGCCTATGCGGAGCAGCCGGAACCCCTGCACCGCCACCGTATGGCGACGGGCTTAGAGCGGGTGGCTGTACCGGATCGATCGACCACGCAACCAACCGTCCGAGTCGGCACAGCCGGCATCGTGGCCGCGCGGTGGCTGATCGCCGCCACCTGGGCACCGGCGCCGCCACAATCGCCCGAAGTGGTCGTAGCCGGGATCATCGAACAGGTGGAGCGCCTGCGCGGCCATGAGTTCGCCAGCGACCCGACCGTGGAGTTCGTGGCCGATGCGGGGTGACTGGGGCGCCCTGCACGAAACACGACCGTCGAGTCGCCCACCCGCTGCGACTGAAGCACCGTTCCCGAGTCACCCAACGCCGTATCGAACCCACGCGACTCATGAAACCCGCTCAAGTCGCACACACGCGGCAGCGCAGCGGCAGCCTTGAGTCGCTCAGGCGGCGGCTCGTTCGAGGATGTGCACGCCGCATGCGGAGCCGAGGCCGATGACGTGGGCCAGACCCACCCTGGCGCCCTCAATCTGGCGGTCACCGGCCTCTCCCCGCACGTGCTGGCAGACCTCCCAGATGTTGGCGATGCCGGTCGCCCCGATCGGATGACCCTTGGACTGCAACCCGCCGGAGACGTTCACTGGCTTGGAGCCGTCGCGGAACGGCGCCCCCGATTCGAAGAAGTCGACCGCACCGCCCTCCTCGCACAGCATGAGGTTGTCGTAGTGGACCAGCTCCGCGGTGGCAAAGCAGTCGTGCAACTCCACCAGGTCGAGGTCCTCCGGACCGACGCCCGCTTGTTCATAGGCCTGCTTGGCGGCATTGCGCGTGAGCGTGTTGACGTCGGGCAGTACCTGACAGCCCTCCTGCCACGGGTCGGTCGTGAGCACCGACGCCGCCACCTTCACCGCCCGGCGCTGCTGCTCACGCGACAGGGTCCGCAGCCTCGAGTCGCTGACCACCACCGCGGCCGATGCGCCGTCGCAGTTCGCGGAACACATGGGCCTTGTGTTCGGGTAGGCGATCATGACGTCGCTCATGATCTCCTCGAGGGTCATCTTCTT
>CAYVYG010000329.1:0-4175 GCA_964454385.1 uncultured Microthrixaceae bacterium | reverse complement strand
TGGTCATCATCACGTTGTTGTTCTGGAACTGACCCAGCGGTTCGGTGCACTCCGCGGCGGCTTCGCGGTAGGAGTCGATGCGTCCCTTGAGGTTCATCACCGGCTCGAAGTTGAACGCGATCGCTCCGATGCCGAGGTTGCCCGCCTTGGCGAACGTGGCCGGGTTGCCACATGCGACCCACATCGGGGGATGACCGACGCCGTAGGGCTTGGGCAGGATGTTGTGCGGTGTGGGCACCCTGAAGTACTCGCCCTCGAAGGTGTAGTCCTTCTGTTCCCACATGCGCAGGATCTCCGGAGCCGCCTCGTCCCACATCGCCTTGGTCTCGGAGGTGTCCATGATGCCGAAGGTCGCGACCTCGTGGCTCCCTGCGCCCCGGCCCGTGCCCCATTCGTAGCGACCACCGGTGATGTGGTCGAGCATCGCGACGCGCTCGGCATTTCGCACCGGGTGGTTGACCACCGGCGAGAGGTTCATGATCGCGGAACCCATGTGGATCCGCTCGGTCTGTGCCGCTATGAACCCGAACACGGTCTCGGGGGCCGACATGTGGCTGTACTCGGTGAGACCGTGGTGCTCGCCGATCCACACGTACTTCCAGTTGAAGCCGTCCGCATGCACCGCGTACTGCAACTCCCGCATGAGCATCGTGTGCTCGGACTCGCTGTCGTGGGCCGCAGGGCCAGGTAGGTAGCCGTTCAGGAAGAATCCGAATTCCATGGGCGCAAGCTCCTTGTTGGGTTTCGACCGGGCTCCGGTTCACGTACCGTTGCCGCCACTACCGATTAATGTAGGGCATTAGACAGTCGATGGCAACCCCTCTCGCGCCGGGGGCAGCACCACGGTTGGGCTTCGCTCGGTTGGGCGTGCCACACCCGTGTGCCGTGAGGCAGGATCGGGGCATGCAGTTCGACTACACACGAAGTCTCCCCTTCCGCATCGTGAGCGCCGCGTTGAGGCTGCCCGATCCGGTCATCGGCTATCTGGCCGGTGACCCGATCGAGCTCGACGGTCGGCGCCTGAACCGCTCGGTGCAGCTGCTGTTGTGGATCAGCGAGAAGGCCGGCCGCAACGCACTCGAGGACGGGACTGTGTCCCAACGCAGGCGTGAGCTGCGACGCAGCGCAGCGCTCGGCATGCCCCGCGCCAGGCACCTGCACGTGTTCGATCGCAGCATCCCCGGACCCGAGAGCAACCTCGTCGTGCGCATCTACCGTCCCTTCGGGCTGGGCCCGACGCCACCCGCGATCGTCTACTACCACGGGGGCGGCTGGGTGGTGGGCGACCTCGAGACCCACGACGGGACCTGTCGGGCCCTCGCTCTGGCCGCGGGGTGCGTGGTCGTCTCGGTCGACTACCGCCTCGCGCCCGAGCACCCGTTCCCTGCAGCGCCCAGGGACTGCCTCGAGGCCTACCGCTGGGTGGTGTCCACGGCGGATGAGCTGGCCATCGACGCGCGCTCGGTCGCAGTGGCCGGCGACAGCGCGGGCGGGAACCTGGCCGCGGTGGTCGCGCGCGAGGCACGTGACATCGGGGTCGCCCCGCCGGTCGCCCAGGGCCTCATCTATCCCGGAACCGACTTCCGCATGCAGACCCCCTCGATCGATCTGTTCGCGGACGGGTTCTTCCTCACCAGGGAGTCGATGGACTGGTTCAGGGACCACTACCTACCCGCCGGGGCATCGATCGAGGATCCGCTCGCATCGCCGCTGCTCGCCGAGGACGTCTCGGGAGTGGCACCTGCGTGGGTGTGGACCGCAGGGTTCGATCCACTGCGCGACGAGGGCCGGGCGTATGCCGAGAAGCTCGCGGATGCGGGGGTGACGACCCACTACAGGTGCTACGACGACCTGATCCACGGCTTCGCCGGCATGGGCGTGCTGCCCGGAGGCCTGGAGATCATCGAGGAGATGGGAGCCCAGCTCGGCGGGCTGATGCGGGTCAGCAAACCCGCCTGAGTACTCCAGATAGCGGCGACGCCTGCCGATGGTCCTGGTGTGTCCGACCGAGTGAGCAGCGCGGAGATCTGGCGGGGCCACCGCACCCCGCTATGGCTCAGCCACCACTATCCCCTGGGATACGACCGATGCATCCGCATCGGACAGGCTCACATCTGCCGACGCTGCTCGGTGCTCTACCCGCTCACCTTTGCGGTGATGCTCGCCGCTCTGGCGGGCCTCCGCTGGCCGACGGCCGCGGATCCGTGGCTGGTCTGGCTGTTGCCGGTACCGGTGGTGGCGGAGTGGTGGGCCGAACAGCTGGGCCTGGCGGCCTACTCACCGGCGCGCAACACGATCCTCACCGCGATCTGCGCGCCGGCTGTGGGAGTCGGGCTCGCCCGCTACATGACCGAACCCACCGACAAGTTGTTCTGGGCGGTCGTGATCACCTACGCCGTGGTGTGCGTCGCCCCGGTTGCCATCGCGGCACGCTCAGGAGCGCGATCATCCCGAAGCGTCTCACCCGGGCGCGCACCCCTGACAGGCTCAACCCGGGGAGTTCATCGCCGCGAGGAACAGCTCACCCAGTGAACCCGGCAGCTCCCACTCGAAGGGCGGCAGGGTCGGTTCGATGATGTTGTGGACATCGACCTCGGTGTCATCACGCTCGTAGCGCCACGGACCGGGATCCGCCACCTCGACGTCGGTGACGGCTCGCATCAGCAGCCGGTGGTAGCGCCATGCGAACTTCGGTCGGATCCCTGGCGACTCCCCGATGGGGTCACCGAAGATCTCCGACGGGAACCCCATGCGCAGGATGACCATGTCGAGACTCGGGATGACCAGCACGGTCTGGTCGAACAGACCCGAGTAGCCGAAGGCGTCGCGTGGGAGACCAGGCCAGTTGGGCTCGTCCTTGCGTTCGTGGGCGGGGAAGCCCGAGGTGATGTGCCAGTCGCCCTCGTTGGTCCACCACAGGAACCCGTAGCCCGGGTTGGCCGCTGTACCCCGCCGACCCTGCGCGATGTACCCGGGATCGATCAGGCGCTGTGAGCCCCACAGTCCCTCGCGCAACAGCAGGTGGCCAAGACGCGCCCACGCCAGCGGTGCCATCTCGAGGAACGCGAACCCTTGCTTACGGCCGGAGGCGTCACGGTCCCAGCGCCACTGGGATCCCCGTATACCGATGGGCTCGAACAGCTCACGCCGTGCGAAGCTCTGGAAGTCCTCGCCCACCGCGGCCTCGGTCACCGCGACCAGCGCGGTGACCGCGGTCTGGGCGTACAGGAAGGTGCTGTCCGGTTCGGCCTGGAACGGCCGGGCGAGCTCGTCAGCAGCCGAATCGCTCATCCCGGCGGACCACAGGTCGTTGATCCACGCCATCCGCAGGCCCGTGGTCTGGTTGAGGAACTCACGAACCGTCAGCGAAGCGTGCTGTGCGTCAAGCTCGAACTCGTCCGTACCACTGAGGTACCGCGAGATGGGCGCGTCGATGTCCATCAGGCCGAGGGTCACCGCACGCCCGACGACGGTGGACACGACGCCCTTGGTCATCGACCAACCCTGGAGGCGCATGTCCTCGGTGAGCGGATCGTTGCCGCTGCGCGCCACCAGGCACCCGTGCCGGTAGATGCGCACTGACTGCGCCCCGCGCGCCGTCGCGTAGGACACCGCACGACGCAGCGCAGCGGGATCCATGTCGACGTCGCTTGGTGCCGCGGTGTCGAAGCGCTCGGATCCGCCGGGCGTCGCGCATTGGACGCTGCGGTGAGGCGTTCCACCGTCGGAGGACCCGCCGCCATCCGTGATCGTGGCCGACAGCAACGGCGTGGCACACGAGGTCGCGACCACGGCCAAGCCGGCCAGGACCGCGAGCACAGCACCCGGTATCCGGCCACCAATCGTTACAGCGCCCGTACGACCGCGGTCAGAACCCACCATGACCAACCTCCGACACGCCCCGGACCGAAGCCCCCTCACCGCTCAAGGTAGCGTCATCACCATGGCTGCCGCCAGCGCACCACCACGCCGGATCGAAGCGGCCGGCCAGACGGTGGCGATCACCAACCCCGACAAGGAGCTCTTCCCACGTGTCGGGCTCACCAAGGCCGGCCTCGCCGAATACTACCTGGCGACCCAGCAGCCGATCATGTCCGCGATGGGCGACCGGCCGGTGCTCATGGAGCGCTACCCCGACGGGGTTCCGGGCAAGAGCTTCTTCCAGAAGCGGGTGC
>CAYVYG010000328.1:0-4176 GCA_964454385.1 uncultured Microthrixaceae bacterium | reverse complement strand
CGGCTCATATCCCGAAGTCGGCCTCCCTGAGAGCGGAGACGGCATCGCTCGGCCCCTCGAGGGTCACCTCAGCGGCATCCTGGCGTCCGTAGATGAACAGCGCCAGCTCTCCAACCTCGCCGTTGACCGTGACCATCGTTTCGTCGTCCCGGGCGACCATCGACCGGCCATCGGGCGTGGCGAGCCTGACTCCGCAGGGTGCTTTGCGCAAGAAGAGCTTCGCCATCCTCCTGATGATCGTCCAGAGCTGGTCCTCCAGATCCGGGTCGAGGTCCCTCGGCTCCAGGCCGTTGGCCCGCCGCAGGTCCTCGTGGTGGATGAAGAACTCCATGGTGTTGGCGAGCCGCTCCACTCCGGGGATTGCGAAGATCGACAACAGGGGTGGTCCGTTGCGCACCAGCCCGACCAGTTCATCCCATGGTCGCTCCGCGTAGGAACGGCGCACCCTCTCCGAATAGCCGGCGAGCGGCGCGGCCAGGATGCCCAGGGCTGCGTCGGGGCGTCGCTCGCGCACCACGAGGTGCGCAGCGAGGTCCGCTGCGTCCCAGCCTTCGCACAGCGTCGTCACGTGGGGTCCGAACGATTCGAACAGCTCACACAGCGCAGCTCGCTCGATCCTGGCGTGGTCGGTCGTCATCTCCGGAGTCTGTCATCCGCGACGCTGCGCGACGCACCGCGCGCGGGCTCACCGGACCCGCTGCCCACCGGGTCACCCGACCCGCTGACCGCAGTGGTGTCAACGGCTACCTTGCGCCCGTGGGTGAGTTGGGAGCCGATCCGGTCCAGTTGCGCGAGCTGGCGTCGACGATGCGCTCCGAGGGTCGGCGTATCGATTCCTCGATCCGACGGGTTACCGGTTCACTCCGGGGGGCATCGTGGCGCGGCCGCGACGCGGACCGCTTCGCCACCAGATGGAACGAGCATCTCAGGGTGATCCACTCGGCGACGGTCGGCCTCGACGAAGCCGCCGGGGAGCTGGAGCACAACGCGGACGAACAGCTTGGGGCATCCCAGGGCGGGTCGGGCTCGTTGTCAACGGTTCCACGCCATGGCACAGCGGTCGAGGGACGGGACCCGCCGAAGGATTCGATGACCTCGGCCCCGGGCGACCCCGGTCCACCTCCGGTCGGTGACCCGCTGCCGCTGCGCACCGAGACATGGGAGCTCGGCGGCGCCGTAGCCGCCGGACTCGGGATGAAGGGTGCGGCGAGGCTGACCGTGGCCGAGCTGCCCGGCGGCACCTCGATGGTGCGCCTCGAGGACGTCGACGGCTTCACCGCCTCGGTGGGCGCCTCGGCCGAGCTCGGCTTCGACGACGGAGCCGGAGTGGAGCTCGGAGCCGATGCCGGAGGCGAGCTGTCGGTTCACAGCAGCGACGCCTGGTACGTGGACTCAGATGAGGTGCCGGGGCTGCTGGTGCGCCTCGGTGTGAGGGAGCTGTTCAACGCGGGCACATTGTCGCCCGGCCTGCCGTTCGCATCCGGCAGTCTCCCGGGTGCCCTGATGGAGAAGGGAGCAGATCTCGTGGGGCTGGGTGCCCCCGAACCAACGGTCAGCGACAAGATCATCTCCCTCGGCGGCACCGCTGGGTTGAGCGCAGCATTGGGCACTCCCCTGCTGGGCGCGTCGGGTGCGGTCGCTCAGTCGATCGGTGTCCGCGAACGCTCCGACGGGCCGAGCCTCGTCGTCGGTGCGCGTGCCGAGCACTCGACGACGGCTCCGGGTGGTGGACCTTCGGGTGGAAGCGACATCGAGGTCGAGATACCGCTGGAGGACGGGGACGAGCCACGGATGGTCATCACCCGGACCACCGATTCCCCCGACGGTGAGGTCCTCGAACGCATGGTCGCGGGCTATGACCGCGACGAGCTGGACGGACACGCGAAGGACGCAGCCCGTGCGGTGCGCGAGGCTGACCCATCCGGTGCTGCGGAAGCACTCGGTGCGATGTGGCAGGACCTGGATCTCAGAGCTGTCTGGAGCGACGCAGTGGGCGGGGTCGTCGACGACGACGTCCACTCGTTCGACATCGGTGCCGCGCTCGGACTGGACGCGAGCGCTTCAGTGGACGCCGGTCGCCGCGTCGTCACCTACCAGCGTTGATCAGGATCAGGGGGTGCCTGCGCACTCCTCGGCAGTCGGCCGCCCAGCTCAGGACTCGACGGTCACCTCGACCTCGTAGAGCAACTCGTCGCCGGCGTAGACCGACAGGGTCGCTACACCCGGCGCCTTCGCGGTGGCACCGGCGTTGAACTGCGCCGAACCGTCGTCACGGGGTTGTGTGACCTCGAGCACCGAATCGTCGCTGGTAGCCACCTCGGTCACCCCGTCGCTCGTGACGTCGATCATCCGACCGGTCTCGATCGTCACCGGTTGGTCGTCCTCGACGATCACCGGCGCCACCACCTCCTCGCCGTCCTGTGGGGAGGTCGCATCCGAGCCGGTGGTCCCCGAGTCGGTGGTCTCGGGTCCCTCGATCACGGCCTGGTCCTCGGTGCTGTCCGAACACCCGGTCATCGGTACGAGCAGCGCCAACGGCACCAGCACGCCGGCAGCGATCGACTTCATGGTCCTGTTGTCCATCCACCCAGTATCCCGGATTCGCCGGAACCCGACATCCACCCGGCCCGAGTCGGTGATCAGCGGGCGTACTGTGGAGGACATGGACCAACGGGCAGCTGCCGGCAGCGGAGCCGGTGGACGCGACCGATGAATCCATCCACACCGCGCGTGGGCGATGGCTGAGCCAGGGTTCCGGGAGCCCATGCTCGCCACGCTCGTCGAGCGGGTTCCCCGCGACGGCGATTGGATCTTCGAGCGCAAACTCGACGGCATCCGGCTGTGCGTCGTGCGCGACGGCGACGAGGTCCGTCTGTTCTCACGAAACCACAAGGACCGCACTTCGTTCTACCCGGAGCTGGTCGAACCACTCCTGTTCCAGTCACCCGGGCGCTTCGTCGCTGACGCTGAGGTTGTCGCCTTCGAGGGCTCGACCACGAGCTTCGCGAAGCTGCAGCAACGCGCCGGGGTCGCCAGCCCGGCCGCCGCCAGATCGTCGGGCATCCCGATCCACCTGTACCTGTTCGACCTCATCCACCTCGATGGCGATGACCTCGAGTCGATCCCGCTGCGGACGCGCAAGAGCGCGTTGCGCGAGGTGATCCGCTTCGAGGACCCGATCCGCTTCTGTGCGCACCGCAACGGCGGTGGACCCGACGGCACCCTGGGTGAACAGTACCTGGGCGAGGCCTGCGAAAAGGGCTGGGAGGGGCTGATCGCCAAACGGGCCGACGGTCGCTACGTGCACGGCCGCAGCCGTGACTGGATGAAGCTCAAGTGCGTCGCCCGCCAGGAGTTCGTCATCGGTGGCTTCAGCGATCCGCGCAGCTCGCGCAGAGGCATCGGCGCCCTTCTGGTGGGCTACCACGACGACACCGGTTCCCTGCGCTATGCCGGTCGGGTCGGCACCGGTTTCGACGAAGCAGAGCTGCTCCGCCTGCGCGAGCTGCTCGAATCCGACGAGCAACCGGATCCGTCGTTCAGCGATGCGCCCCGGGGCCACGAGGTCGCTGATGTCCACTGGGTTTCACCCCGCCACGTCTGCGAGGTCGGCTTCACCGAGTGGACCGGTGCGGGCCGGTTGCGCCACCCCCGCTACCTGGGGCTGCGAACCGACAAGGACGCCATCGAGGTGGTGCGCGAGAGCCAGGAGACCCGACCGTGAGCACCCCGACGCGCACGCTGAGCGTCGACGGGCGGGACCTGGAGATCACCAACCCCGACAAGGTGCTCTTCACGGACCCGGTGATCACCAAGGCCGAGATGCTCGACTACTACCGGCGCATCGCGGAGGTGATGATCCCTCACGTGGCGGACCGGCCGCTGGTGCTGCAACGCTTCCCCGACGGGATAGCCGAAACCGGCTTCTACCAGAAGAACGCCTCGGCGCACTTCCCCGAATGGATCGAACGCCGCGAGATCCCCACCGTGGACGGTCGCAGCACCAACTACCCGGTGATCCACGACGCGGCAGGGCTCGTGTACCTGGCGGGGCAGGGAACCGTGGTGTTCCACACGCTGTTGTGCCGCGCCGACTCGCCGCAGGTTCCGGTGGAGGTGATCTTCGATCTCGATCCTGCGTCAGCCGATGACATCGACGCGGTGCGCGGTGCGGCA
>CAYVYG010000327.1:0-4182 GCA_964454385.1 uncultured Microthrixaceae bacterium | reverse complement strand
CTCACGCCATCATGGCCGGTGACGGCGACGTGTTCATCGCCGGTGGAGTGGAGGCGATCAGCCGCAACATGCAGACCGGTCTCGCCGACGGCCCCAAGAACCCGGCCTTCGCTGATGCCGAAGCACGCACTGCGAAGCGGGCCGAGGGAGGCGCGCCGACCTGGGAGCCACCCGAGGGCCTCCCCGACATCTACATCGCGATGGGCCAGACCGCTGAGAACGTCGCCCAGTACTGCGACGTGGGCCGGCAACGCCAGGACGAGTTCGCAGTTCTCTCCCAGAACCGCGCCGAGGAGAACCTGAACTCGGGATACTGGGAAGCCGAGATCACCCCGGTCGACACCCCCGATGGAACCGTCACCAAGGATGACGGCATCCGTCCCGGTACGACCCTGGAGAAGGTCAGCCAGCTCTCGCCGGTGTTCCGTCCCGACGGGACGGTGACCGCCGGAAACGCCTGCCCTCTCAACGACGGCGCCGCCGCGGTGATCGTCATGAGCGACACCAAGGCCAAAGCACTCGGCCTCACTCCCCTGGCGCGGATCATCTCGTCCGCGGCGACCGCTCTCAACCCTGAGATCATGGGCCTCGGCCCGGTCGAGGCGAGTCGCAAGGCGCTGGACCGAGCGGGCATGAGCATCGGCGACATCGACCTGGTGGAGATCAACGAGGCGTTCGCCGCCCAGGTGATCCCGTCTGCTGATCAACTCGGCATCGACTGGGACAAGCTCAACACCCGCGGCGGGTCGATCGCACTCGGTCACCCCTTCGGGATGACGGGCGCTCGCATCATGACCACCCTGATCCACAACCTCACCGAGTCCGACGCCACCCTGGGCCTCGAGACCATGTGCGTCGGCGGTGGACAGGGCATGGCGATGATCGTCGAGCGCCTCGACTAATGGGGGTCGCCGGCGACTCACGGGCTACCCCGAGCTGTCGGCTTTTCTCCGATTCCGCTGCGCGGTAGCGTTTTTCGCGAAGCGCGCACCAACGGGCGCGACCGACCCAAGGAGACCACCGTGCGCCGACGCATGTTCCTCGGCAAGATCCACCGGGCCACCGTCACCCAGGCAGACATCGACTACGAGGGGTCGGTCACCATCGACAAGGACCTCCTCGACGCAGCGGGCATCCTCGAGCACGAGGAGGTCCAGATCTGGAACGTCACCAACGGCAACCGGCTCGCGACGTACGCGCTGGAGGGGCCACCGGGCTCCGGGGTGGTCTGCATCAACGGCGCGGCGGCGCACCTGATGAACCCCGGAGATCTGGTGATCATGGCCACCTTCGGCGAGATGGACACCGAGGAGGCCGAGGCCCATGTGCCGAGGGTCGTGTTCGTCGACGCAGCGAACCGGATCACCGGAACCGGGGCGGAGCGTCCGGGGCCGATGATGCCACGACACCTCGATGACCCGGCGCTTCTGAACTGAGCCCGTCTGAGCCGAGCTCGTCGACGAGCAGGCGTGCTTCGTCGACCCGCTCCAGCATCGACATGAGCACCTTGGCGCGGCGCTCGAAGACCTCGCGCACATCGAGTCCGGGTCGCCCGGCGTAACCGGTCGGCCCGGTGTGGTCCGCAGCGGCGACCATCGCAGAGGGCAACCAGACGAACTTGAGCACCGCCACACACATCGCGAGGCGCGCCCACCGGGGATCGTGGGGCCAGCCGGCTTCGGCCAAGCCCCGTAGGTACGACTCGGTCACCGCCCGGTCGAGGCTGTCGTATTCGCCAGGGGTGAACTGGTGGTCGACCATCACGTCGGGGACCATGTTGCCCGGGTCCTCACCCATCGCTCCGATGCCGGCGAAGGACCAGTCCAACAGGACCGGAGCACTCCGGTCGCCGTGCCCGTCGGCTCGCATGATCAGGTTCGCGGACCAGAAGTCCAGGTGGCAGAAGGTCCTCGGACAGCTTGCGAGCACCCGGCGCCAACGAGGCAGCTCCGCGGTCAGCTCACCGAAGCGAAGGCGCAGTTCCTCGCGGTTCTCACCGAAGCCGTCGACCACGACCTCGTGGGACCAGGCCTCGTGGTCGCGGTATCCACGGGGCCCGGGAGGCCTGCTCACGGCGTAGGCCCAGATCCACTCCCGGGACGCGCTGGGGAACGCCGCTGCACCCAGGGCACCGTCCAACGATCCCTGCGCCCGCCCGAGCGACTGCGCGGCAACGGCCAGATCATCGATGCCGAGCTCACCGCCGGTGCGCCCCGGCACATCTTCGAGCACCAACACCTCCATGGCCGGACCGGGCCGCAGGCTGCCCAACAATCGCGGCGAGCTCACATGGGGTTCGAAAGCGCGCACCGCGGCGCTGCGGTAGGCGTCGGGCTCGCGACGCCAGTGGTTCCAGTGCGACGGGTTCGTTCCGGCTCCCCAGTGCGCCACGGTCACCGGCGCGTCACGAGCGACCACCTTGCGCACGACCGAGGATCCATCGGCGAGCAGGAGGCGTTCGACGGTGACAGTGGTCGCGTTGTTGGGGTTGAACACCAGCGGGTCCACCGCGATCGGAGCGCCAAGCCCCACCGCCGCCAGCTGCTCCCGCCGTGCCGCGTCCGTGAACTGCTCCCGCAGCGTCGCGTCCGTCAACTGCTCCCCGCGACTCATCGCACCAACTTGGAGCACAGACCGTGCTGGGCGCGCCGTGGCCTCCAAGTTCCGAGCTTCAGTCAGCCGGCGCCGTAGACCGGGGTCGGTTCGGCGGCCTCGTCCAACAGCGCACCCACTACCTCGGTCAGCTCCTCGGGTTCCCAGCGGGCGCCCTTGTCCACCCGGGGACCGTGACGGTAGCCCTCGGCGAGGCCGACGATCCCACCTTCGGCCTCGAAGACCCGACCGGTGACGCCTGCGGACTCCGGCGACGCCAACCACACCACGAGCGGTGAGACGTTCGCGGGGTCCATGGCGTCGAAGGCGTTCTCATCGACCTCGGCCATCATGTCCGCGAACGCTTCTTCGGTCATCCGCGTGCGCGCAGCGGGCGCCAGGGCGTTGGCGGTCACCCCGATGCGACCGAGCTCGGCGGCCTGCACGAGGGTCATCGTTGCGATCGCTCCCTTGGCGGCGCTGTAGGCGGTCTGGGCGATCGAACCCATGAGCCCTGCGCCCGAGGAGGTGTTGATTATCCGAGCGTCGTTGGTCTCGCCGGCCTTGGAGCGCTTGCGCCAATAGGCGGCCGCGTGACGTGACGGCGCGGCGTGACCCATCACGTGGACCCGCAGCACCGCCTCCCACTCGTCCTCTTCAGAGTTGACGAACATGCGGTCCCGCACGATCCCCGCGTTGTTCACGACCGCGTCGAGGCCTCCGAAGGTGTCGATCGCGAGCTGCACCATCTCGGCCGCGCTGTCCCAGTCGGCGACGTCGTGTGTCGAGGCGACCGCAGTCCCACCACCGCCGGTGATCTCGTCGACCACCTGTTGCGCCGGGGTGCCGGAGGGGTCGCTGCCGTCCTGGGCGACACCCAGGTCGTTGACCACCACCGAGGCCCCGGCCCCCGCCAGAGCGAGGGCATGGGCACGACCGAGCCCCCGCCCCGAACCGGTCACGATCACCGAACGTCCGTCACAGATTCCCATGCCAAGAATCTGACACCTCGTCAGATCACCGGCAAACCGGGTACTGTCCCGACACGACGTCCCCGACCCCGACCCGAGGAGATGCCGATGCGCTTCGGCGTGACCATGTTCGCCACCGACACCTCCATCGGTGTTGAGGAGCTCGCTCCGGCTGCCGAGGACCGCGGTTTCGATTCGGTGTGGATCCCCGAGCACACCAACATCCCGATCTCACGGATCACTCCACCGCCGACCGGGCAGGACGAGCTCCCCGAAGAGTACCGGCGCTCGGTGGATCCGCTCGTCGCTCTGGCCTCCGCAGCCGCGCTCACATCGAGGATCCGCTTGGGAACGAGCGTGCTGCTCGCTGCGCAGCGGGAGCCGATCGTCACCGCCAAGGCGCTCGCGACCCTGCAGAACCTCTCCGGGGGACGCCTCGAGGTGGGCGTGGGCTTCGGTTGGAACCGCGACGAGATCGAACAGCACGGCATCGACTTCGGGCGCCGCAGGGAGGTCGCCCGCGAGCACGTGCTCGCGATGAAGGCGTTGTGGACCGAGGAGGAGGCGAGCTTCTCGGGCGAGTTCGTCTCGTTCGAACCGACCTGGTCATGGCCCAAGC
>CAYVYG010000326.1:0-4182 GCA_964454385.1 uncultured Microthrixaceae bacterium | reverse complement strand
GGGCCCGAACCGTGGCCCACGCCGATCTCCTGGGTCTCCCCGATCCGCACGCCGATCACGAAGTTCGGGTCGGTGATCAACTGGACGACCGAACGCTCGGCCGCGACCCGCACCAGGCGGCCCACCAGGCCGTTGCCCGCGGTGACCGGCATGCCCACCTCCAGTCCCGATGAGGCGCCCTTGTCGATCTCGAGGCGGTGGTCGCTGAAGTTGCTGTGGGCACCCGTGGCGACGCGCGCGATCTCGGTCGGCATGTCACCTTGCACCCCGACGTCGATCTCCCTGCGGAGACGCTCGAGCTGCTCGAGTGCGTTCGCGTTGGCGAGGTGGTCAGAACGGGCCTCGGCCAACTCCCGGCGCAACCGTTCGTTGTCGTCGCGCAGCTCTCCGTAACCGGTGATGCCGGCCCAGGCGTTGCGGAACGGTGTGCTCACCCATGCAACTGCGTCACCGACCGGGGAGAACACGTCGGTCGCGGCGTTGCGAACCGGATCGAGCGCGTCGCCGCCGAGCGCGTCGACGGTTATGAGCGTGATCGCCGCGAGGGTGATTATCACCAGCACGCGGCGGGATCTCCGGCGTGCGCCCGTCGCGGGTCTGGACCTCACAGGGGTGGACCCTATTCGCGCTCAGATGAGGGCAGGAGCCCCTCGAGGGCATCGAACTCCTCGAGGATCTGACCCGAACCCAGCGCGACGGCGTCGAGGGGCCTGGGCGCGATGAGGATCGGCATCCCGGTCTCTGCCGCGAGACGCTCGGGCAACCCGTGCAGGAGCGCACCTCCGCCCGCGAGGGTGATGCCGCGCTCCATGATGTCCGCGGCCAGCTCGGGTGGGGTCCGGTCGAGGGTCACCTTCACGGCGTCGATGATCGAGGTGACCGGCTCGGCGATCGCCTCGCGTATCTCGATGGTCGAGGTGACGATCGTCTTGGGCAGGCCGGTCACGAGGTCACGGCCCCGCACCTCCGCCTGCAGCTCCTGTTCGAGCTCGGTCGCGCTGCCGAGCTCCATCTTCACGATCTCGGCGGTTCGTTCGCCCAGGGCGAGGCTGTACTCCTTCTTGATGAACTGGATCACGGCGTCGTCGAGCTCGTCACCACCCACGCGCACCGACTGCGAGGTCACCACCCCACCCAGGGAGATCACCGCGACCTCGGTGGTGCCACCGCCGATGTCCACGATCATCGAACCCGTCGGGTCCTGCACCGGCAGGCCCGAACCGATCGCGGCCGCCATCGGCTCCTCGATGATCCGCACCGGTTTGCGGGCACCCGCGTACTCCGCCGCGTCCTGCACCGCGCGCTTCTCCACGCCGGTGACCCCGGAGGGAACGCAGATCACCATGCGCGGCTTGGAGAACCGGCTCTGGTGGACCTGCTGGATGAAGTAGCGCAGCATCGTTTCGCACACCTCGAAGTCCGAGATGACGCCGTCCTTGAGAGGCCGGATCGCCTCGATGTGAGCGGGGGTCCGCCCGATCATCCGCTTGGCATCCGCGCCGACCGCGAGTGCACGCCCGTCGGAGGGACGCACAGCCACCACCGAGGGCTCGTTCAGCACGATCCCCTCGCCGCGGACGTACACGAGCGTGTTGGCGGTGCCGAGATCGACCGCCATGTCGCGGCCTAGGAAGGAGGAGTTGAACCGTGGCATACGTTTCGACCTGACCCTAGTCGTCGTGCTGGTCGGCGTGGAGGGTGTTGCCCGGGATGTTCACAGCTCGCGAACGCAACCGAACCGTAACATTCTGTCGCGCCGGAGGGCCGGTTTCCACTCGCCCTGCTCAAGGCGGCCGGTGGCCGTCAGTCGGGGAACCACAGAGCGATCTCGCGCAGCGCAGCCTCGGGCGAATCGGAGCCGTGAACGAGGTTCTCGTTGGTGGTGGTCGCGAGATCACCCCTGATCGAGCCCGGTTGGGCGTCGTCGACGTTGGTCTTGCCGATCATCGTGCGCATCAGCGAGTAGGTGTTCTCGGCGGGACCTTCGACGACCATAGCCACCACGGGCCCCCGGGTGAGGAACTCGACGAGCTCGTCGAAGAACGGCTTCTCGGCGTGTTCGGCGTAGTGCTCCTCTGCGAGAGTACGTTCGGGTGTTCGGAGCTCCATCCTCGTCATCCGCAGACCCTTGGCCTCGATCCGGGAGATGATCTCACCTGTCAGGCCGCGCTCGACCGCGTCGGGCTTGCACATCACGAACGTGGAGGTCACCGCAGCGGCGGTCTGTGGGCTCGGGTTCACGGGCGGCATCGTACCGGGCCGGGGTCAGGACTCCGAACCGAGCATGCTCCGCACCCCACCCACGAGGCGCGAGGTCCCGCACACGAGCACGAGGTCCTCCTCGGATGCGACGCCCACGGCGCGCGCGAGTGCCCGGGACGGGTCCTCGATCACCTCGCTCGGCAGACCCTCGGCCTCGCACGCGGCTCCCAGGTCGCCTGCGGGAACCGCCCGCTCGGATGCATCGGCGGTCGTGCACACGACGAGATCGGGCCGCGCCGACGACAGCGCCGACGCCGCGGCCTTCAGGTCCCGGCCCGCGAGCATCCCGAACAGCACGATCCTGCTGCCGGCCACCGAGAAGTCCTCGTCCAGGCTGGCGGCGACAGCGGCGATCGCGTCGGCGTTGTGGGCCACGTCGAGCACCACGAGCGGCTGGTGGGCCACCACCTCCATGCGGCCAGGAGCCTGCACCTCGGCGAACGCCGCCGTCACGACCTCGTCATCGAGCGACCTGCCGAAGAACTCCTCTGCGGCCACCAGCGCGACCGCGGCGTTGTCGGCCTGGTGTGCGCCGTGGAGGGTGAGCAGCATCCCGTGGTGCGAGCCACGCGGTCCTGCGAGATCGAGCATCCTGCCCCCCACGGCCAGACGGGACTCGAGCACCTCGAAGTCCCTTCCGAGGGCGAGCACCGGGTCCGCTCCCTCGGCTGTGAAAACCTCCCGGAGGACCGCGGGCACCTCACCCAGCACAACGGGACGCCCCGGCGTGATGATCCCCGCCTTCTCCTGGGCGACCGCGACCTCCCAACCGGGAGCGAAGTCGGTGTGATCACCGGCGATGTTGGTCACGACCGCGACGTCCGCGGTAACCACGTTGGTGGCGTCGTACCGACCGAGGAGACCGACCTCCACCACCGCCACATCCACAGGGGCATCCGCGAACCAGCGGAAAGCTGCCGCAGCGACGATCTCGAACCAACTCGGGCTGTGATCGAGCAGCTCCTCGACCGCCTCCACTGCGCTCAGTGCTTCCGCGAGGTCCTCGTCGGCGATCGGACGGTTGTCGCGCGTGATGCGCTCGTTGATGCGCTGCAGGTGCGGGCTGGTGAACGCGCCCACGCTCAGTCCGTTCGCCATCAACAGCGCGCTGAGCATCGCGACCACCGACCCCTTGCCGTTGGTGCCCGTCACGTGCAGCACCGGCATCGCGTCCTGGGGGTCGCCCAACAGGTTCACCAGCTCTCGCATGCCCGACAGCGAAAGCCCGTCGATCCGCCCTGCCGCAACACCCACAGAGGTCGACTCGTGGTCGATGCGGCCGTCCAGCCACCCCAGCCCGCCGCTGATGTCCACGATCAGGGTGTCCTGTGATCAGCGCCGCATGACAGGGTCACCAGAACGATCAGCTGGCAGCGCGACGCGGACGGTTCGCACGACTCTTGGTCTTGGGCACGAGCGTCGGGTTGACCTTGTCGATCACCACGTCAGCGTCGACCACCACCCTGGCGACGTCGTCGCGCGAGGGCAGTTCGTACATGACGCCCAAGAGCACCTCTTCGAGGATGGCACGAAGGCCCCTCGCGCCGGTTCCACGGGCGAGGGCCTGGTCGGCCACCGCTTCGAGCGCATCGCCTGTGAACTCGAGCTCGACGTCCTCGAGCTCGAAGATCCTGGCGTACTGCTTTACGAGCGCGTTGCGCGGCTCCGAGAGGATCTGCACGAGCGTCTCGCGGTCGAGGTTCTCGACCACGCCCAGCACGGGCAGCCGACCCACGAACTCGGGGATGAGGCCGAAGCGGAGCAGGTCCTCGGGCAGCACATCCGCGAACAGCTGACCCTCGTTGCGCTCGCTGGCGGTTCGGACCTCGGCACCGAAGCCGATGCCCTTGCGCCCTATCCGTTGCTCGATGATCTCCTCGAGCCCGGCGAACGCACCACCGCAGATGAACAACACGTTGG
>CAYVYG010000325.1:0-4187 GCA_964454385.1 uncultured Microthrixaceae bacterium | reverse complement strand
AGGGCGTCGCCTCCAGCAGCCCGTAGCCGTTGTGGATCCCGTCGATGAAGTTGAACCCCGGTTGCCAGGGGCCGTATTCGGCCTTGCCGAAGATGGCGTTCTCGTTGACCGCACCTCCGCCCGAGGAGATGGCTCCGGTGACGAACTCGTTGGCGACCACCGGTGAGCTGTCGTCATCGAAGTCGGGCTGCAGGCCCGCCTGCCAGAAGCTGTGGTAGTCCCCTGTCACGAACACCGTGTTGTCGATGCCGTTCTCGGCGAGGTGCGACAACAGGAGCTCCCGCTCCCACACATAGCCGTCCCACGAATCGAACGCGCTGTTCGTGTAGAACCCGGCGTGCTTGAGGTATCCCGGATCATTCGCACGCACCTCGGGGGTGTCGAGGTCCAGCACCCGCAGAGGAGCGATCATCACAGGGTTGCCGATCACCTTCCAGGTGCTGGCGGCGCCAGCCGACGACAGACCGTCGAGGAGCCACTGTCGCTGGGCATCGCCCAACAGCGTGCGACCGACCGCTGTCTCGTACTCGGTGATCGGCATCGCCCCCACCGGCAGCGAGCTGCTGCGGTGCGGATCGCGGTACTGGCGACCATCCAGCATGAACACATGACCGAGGTCACCCCAGGGGAGATCGCGGTAGATGCGTGAGCCCGAGATCGGCCACACGGGCTGATACTCGAACCACGCTCGGTGAGCAGCAGCCGCCCGGGTCGGCTCCTCGGTGAACATCTGACGGTCGCAGTCGTTGAAGAACTCGTGGTCGTCCCAGACCGGCACGAACGGGTGTGCCTCGTGGGCTGCGCGCAGGTCCGGATCGGCCTTGTAGATCTTGTACTTGGTGCGGTAGTCCTCGAGTGTCGTCGCGGTCTTCAGCAGGTCTCCGTCGCGCGCTGCGCCGAGTGCGTTGATGGCCATCGACTCGTAGATGTAGTCACCGAGGAACAGCACCGCATCGACGTCGGTGGCCGCAACGGAGCGCCATGCTGCGTAGTAGCCGCTGTTGTAGGACTGACAGCTGCCGTAGGCGAACCGCATCGAGGCGACCGGGGCTCCCGGGCCCGGCAACGTCCGTGCGCGACCCACCGGTGAGTCCTCGGCGCTGTGACGGAACCGGTACCAGTAGGAACGGTCCGCCTGGAGTCCCCCGACGAGCAGCTTCACCGTGTGGTCGGCGCCGGGATCAGCCGTTGTGGTGCCGCTCGCCACGACCGTCGCGAAGGTGTCGTCGGTCGCCACCTCCCATCGCAGGCTCAGGTCGGTGCCTGCGATCTCGGGGGTGACCCGCGTCCACAGGACCACCTGATGGGAGCTGTGGAGCCCCGACGCGATCCCCTGGACGAACACCCGGTCGACAGGCACACCGGGTTCGGGTGCACAGGACGAGACCAGACCCGCGGCCGCGACGGCCAGCGATCCGCCGGCGCCGAGGCGCAGGAGCCCGCGGCGATCGAGGTGGTCATCGCTCTCGGAGAACCCTCCCTCGCCTGCCGCCGGGCGCCCGATGCCGCGGCTGTGTGCTTCGTTTCCCATCTGATGATCCCCAGTCCCTCGCCCATTGTCGAGAGGTAGCCGAACGTCGTTCAATCACTCACAGCGTACGCTCGACCGGGAGGTCATGCCAGAGCAGTTCATCCCGCGTCGGTCACCGACCAGTCGATCCTGACCGGCACCAGGAAGGGTGGCGTGTCGAGCATCTCGACGCTGAACGCGTTGGCGGACACCGTGTCGCCCTCGATGGAGGGCACGCCGAGGAATGCCCCTACGGTGCGAACGCCCGATGCGCGGTCGGTGATCGTGATCTCGCCGACCCAGAGGTCGAAGAAGGCCACCCGGTCGAAGCGCATCCCGATGCGCGCCGAGCCTCCATCTGGACCGTCGATGGATCCGGAACCACGTATGTAGGCGGTGCGGCCGGCCCGCTTGCCGATGGTGAAGTCACCCGAGGTGAGCGAACCGGATGCCTCGTAGGTGACACCGCCACGAAGCGCCACCGACACGGAGTCATCGGAGGGATCCGGTTGAGTCGTGGTGGTGGTCGACGAGCTCGACGAGGGTGCGGTGGACGACGACGTGGACGACGACGTGGACGACGACGTGGACGACGACGTGGACGAAGACGTGGACGAAGACGTGGACGACGACGTGGACGACGACGTGGACGACGACGTGGACGACGACGTGGACGACGCCGTCACCTCGATCTGCAACCGCTTGGTCGCCGAATCACCGTCGGCATCGATCACCTCGAGATCGACCGCCTTGGACCCCTCGGTTTCGAAGGTGTGGTTCACGGTCACCCCGTCCTTCACCGATCCGTCGGGGAAGGACCAGCGGTAGGTAGCGGGCCCGGCCACGACGGTGGACCCCGACGCGTCGAGGGTGGTCTGCAACGGGGCAGGTCCACTAGCCGGGGTGGCGATGGCCGAGACCACGATCGCGGGGTCCACGTCCGGGGAGATCGAACCGGTGAGGATCACGAAGTTCTTTCCTGCGGGAGACGGCAGCCCGACCTGGTCGTTGACCAGACCGTTGAGGGGGTAGAACGGAGCGGCCCCGCACCTGCTCGCACCCGGGACGGCGAAGTTCTTGTCTACCACCCGCAGGGTTCCACCGGAGTAGGGAACGCCCTGGAGCTTCGTGCCGTCGGGAGCCGTGCTGACTCCGGTCGTCAGGTTGATGTCGATGGGGTTGGTATCGGTCCCGATGGAGCAGCTGTAGCCGACAGAGACTCCGCCGGCTCCACCCCGAACGTTGATCTTCAACCGTACGCGCAGGTTCGCTTCGCCGGTGAAGGGATCGAGCGAACCGACCGCCGGGTGCGTCGCGACCACTTCGGCGGTCGCGACACCCTTGTTGCCGAGCACGTCGATCGGTATGTAGACGGTCGGGAACGAGACCCCGCTCACCGGGATCGATACATCGCCGCCAGCGTCGACCGTGCCCTGTAGCCGCACGTCCTGTTTCGCTTGGAAGCCCGATGCGGTCTCGCTGTCATCGGCGGACGCCGGCTCGCCGTTGGGGCCCGTCGTGCAGCTCGGGTCTGCGGCATCGACCTTTCCGTCGTTGTCGTTGTCGAGCCCATCGGAGCATTCGGGAGTCGCCCGCGGCGTCAGATCGAACGGCGTGGCGCCGATAGCCATGCTGCCCGACTGCGGGACGATGGTGAACGGACCGGGTTGGGCTACCTTCTGGGCGGACACACCCGGTACCAGCAGTCCCGCGAGCGCGGCCACCGCGACCGCGACGGTCACCACACGGCGTTTCGGCAGGTGCTTTGACATCAGTTCCCTCCTGGGACCGCCCGGGGTCGCCTGCCCGGATCGCCTGCCCCAATCACTCCAGTCTGCGGCGCCGGGAATCGCTGGTCAAGATCAGCCCCGGCCGTCGGCAACGATCAGCGCGGTATCGCAGCCTGCACGTTGGCACCGAGGGACTCGAGCACCTCCGCCACCTCGGCCTGGTCGACCAGCGCGTGGTTGCGTCGCTCGACGACCCGGACACCCCTGCTCCAGACGTCTGTCACGTCCCCTCGTCCGGATGCGTACACGACCGCGGAGAACACGTCGTGCACCGGGCGGGTGTGCACCCCGGCGAGGTCGATCGCCACCATGTCGGCCATCGCGCCGGGGGCGAGCACGCCCAGACGTCCCGCCAGACCGAGTGCTGCGGCCCCGTTCGTGGTCGCCATCGCCAGCGAGGTGCGTGCCGAGAGCGCGGTGGCATCAGGGCCTCCGGGTGCCGCGCACTTGTGCAACAGCGCCGCGAGCCGCACGGCTCCCAGAACGTCCAGATCGTTCGAGGATGCTGCGCCGTCGGTTCCCAGCGCGACGTTGACCCCGGCCCCGAGGAGCTTGCTCACAGGAGCGATGCCCGAGGCGAGCTTGAGGTTGCTCGCGGGACAGTGCGCGACCGAGGTACCCGAGCGTGCCAGCGCTTCGACCTCCGCATCGCCCAGGTGCACTCCGTGCGCCAGCACCGTCCGCGGGCCCAGGAGCCCGAGCTCCTCGAGAAGCATCACCGGGTGACGCCCGGTCCGACCCCGCACGGTTTCGACCTCGTCTGTCGTCTCGGCTGCGTGGAGGTGCAACAGCGCGTCCGACTCGGCAGCGAGCGATCCCGCCCGTTCGAGCGCCGATGGGCGGACCAGGTAGGTGGAGTGGGGACCGAGCACCGGGCGCCAATCGGG
>CAYVYG010000324.1:0-4205 GCA_964454385.1 uncultured Microthrixaceae bacterium | reverse complement strand
TCGACGCGGCTGCGCCTGCGAGCCGTCCACCTGCGATCGCGGGGGCCGAGGAGTTCATGGCGGACGTGGACACGCCGGTCGACAGCGATGCCGCGACCGCGATAATCGAAGCCGCCCGTGCCGAGGACACCCCCCTGTACGTTCCGGTGCTGGGTGCCGCGACCAACGTCGCCTCGGCGCTGCTCCTGGATCCCGACATCGCGCACAACGTGGTCGTGGTCTTCGTGGCCGGCTGGCCCAGTGGCAGCCCTCACATCGACGAGAGCTTCAACATCATCGGCGACCGGGCTGCGAGCACGGTCCTGTTCACCAGGGCACCGAAACTGCTGTACCTGCCCGGTTACGGAGTGGCCGAGACGCTGACGGTGTCCAAACCGGAGGTGGACGACTACGTGAGGGGAAGGGGCGCCCTAGGCGACCTGCTGGCATCGCGGATGGACTCGATGGTCGCGCCGGATGGAAACGCCGAGCCGGGGAATCGCCGCGTCATGTGGGACATGGCACCGATCGCCTGGCTGATCGACCCGCAATGGGTTCCGACGTTCCGCACGAGCCGGGGTGTGTTGGGTGAGGACGATCGTTGGGAGCCGGCGCCGGGTGAGATGACCGAGGCGTACTCGGTCGACGACGTCAAGGTGTTCACAGACTTCTTCGCACGCCTCGAATCGCATCCTGCGGGCGGCTGAGAAGCTCGCAGGCCTGAAGCCGGATCAGAGCGCGCGCAACAGGAACGGAACCAGCACCCACAGCGCCAACAACGCGCTGGTCAATCCGACCACCATGCGGAACAGCGACGAGCCGGCAAACGATGCGGGACCTTCGTTCCGTTCGCCCCGGGGCCCTTCGCTTTCGACCGGAGCACGCATCACGATCGCCGCGACGGCCACCACCAGGCCCACGACCATCTGGATGACCAGCACCGTGATCGTGGTGGGCGGTAGCGACAGATCGGCGCCGAGAACCATCACGTCTCGGGCATACCCGGATGAGCCCCTCACGAGCTCCAGCGCCGACACGAGAGTCGCGATCGACGACAGGCCCAAGACGAGGTGTCGCCGCACATCGGTGCGCGCGACCAGCTCCTCACGCCGAGCTGCTTGTTCGGCGCGGCGCTGTGCCGTAGCAGCGGCCGCTGCCTTCCTGGCCTCTTCTCGGCGCGCATCCCAGGCCCGACGTTCGACCTCGAGCTCGCGCTCCTCGTATCGCTGTTGGACCGCCAGGCGGGCGCCACCCATCACCGGTCTGATGTCGTCGAGCCAGGAGTCGTAGTCCCGCCTGCGGGCCGAGTCGCTCAAGACGGACCACGCGACCTGCAGCGCCTCGAACTCCTCGTCGGTACCACCCGAGTCGGGGTGGAGCTCCTTGACCCTCGCCCGGTAGGCCGCCTTGAGCTGCTCCGGCGACGCCGCTTCGGCGACCCCCAGCACCTCGTAGTGGTTGGCTCTCATCGAGGTCGTCATCGTCGGGAACCGCTCGTCATCCGCGCCACGACACAGGCCCAGCTCGATGCGTGGCTCACCGCTGATGCCTCGGGTCGTACGCGCTCACAGCGCTCATGTGCTCACGCTACGCAGTGATGGCCAGGTTTCCAACCCTTCTGGCGAACTGCCGTCACCGTCGAGGGGTGAAGCGGCGGAGGCGCAGGCTGTTCGCGACCACGAAGACCGACGAGAACGCCATCGCGGCACCGGCGATCATCGGGTTCAACAACCCCGCCGCCGCCAGGGGCAGCGCGGCCACGTTGTAGGCGAACGCCCAGAACAGGTTGCCCTTGATGGTGGCCAGCGTTCGCCGCGACAGCTGGATCGCATCGCCGGCGACGCGCAGGTCGCCGCGAACCAGTGTCAGATCGCTCGCCTCGATCGCCACATCGGTTCCGGTGCCCATGGCGAGGCCCAGGTCCGCCGCTGCGAGCGCTGCGGCGTCGTTCACGCCGTCACCGACCATCGCGACCACCCGCCCCTCGGCCTGGAGGCGCTTCACCGCGTCCACCTTCTCGGCGGGTAGGACCTCGGCGATCACCTCGTCGATTCCCACCTGCTCGGCGACCGTGCGGGCGGTCGACTCGTTGTCGCCGGTCAACAGCACCGGCGAGAGCCCCAGCTCCCTGAATCCCGCTACCGCATCCGGCGAGGTCGCCTTGACCTCATCCGCGACGACGAACACCGCGCGGGCCCAACCGTCCCAACCGCCGAGCACCGCAGTGTTGCCCAGTGACTCGGCGCGGCGGCGAGCAGCGGTCACCTCTTCGGGCACCTCGAAGCCGGCCTGGTCGAACAGCGCCTGGCGTCCGGCCAGGACGCTTCGCCCACCCACCTCGCCGCTGACACCGAGGCCCTCGCGGTTCGCGAACGACGACACGGCCGCGAGACCCCCGAGCTCCTGCGACGATCCGGCCGCTATCGCTGCGGCGATCGGGTGCTCGGATGCCGCCTCGAGAGATCCGACCAGCTCGAGCGCCTCTGTTCGCTGCACGCCATCCGCGGTGACCACCTCCACCAGCGCCATCAGGCCCGTGGTCACCGTGCCGGTCTTGTCGAGCACGATCGTGTCCACCCGCCGGGTGGATTCGAGCACCTCGGGTCCCTTGATGAGGATCCCGAGCTGCGCACCCCTGCCGGTCCCGACCATGAGCGCGACGGGAGTCGCGAGGCCGAGCGCGCACGGACAGGCGATGATCAGCACCGCCACCGCGGCCGTGAACGCGCCAGCCGCTCCCTCACCCACAGCGAGCCAGAACACCAGGGTCGCGGCGGCCAGTAGGATCACCGCCGGCACGAACACCGCGGCCACCCTGTCGGCGAGGCGCTGCACCTGCGCCTTGCCGGTCTGGGCGTCGGTGACCAGGCGCGTGATCTGCGCGAGCTGCGTGTCCGCGCCGACATGGGTGGCACGCACGACGAGGCGCCCGCCGGCGTTGACGGTGGCACCGGTGACCTCGTCTCCCACCGCTACCTCAACAGGAACGCTCTCGCCGGTGAGCAGCGAGGCGTCGATCGCGGAAGCGCCCTCGGTGACCACGCCATCGGTCGCGACCTTCTCCCCGGGACGGACCACGAAGTGGTCACCGACCGAGAGCAGGTTGATCGGGATGCGCTGCTCCTGGCCGTCGCGCAGGATCGCGACGTCCTTGGCGCCGAGGTCCATCAGGGCGCGGAGCGCCGCTCCGGTCCGGCGCTTCGCGCGGGCCTCGAAGTAGCGTCCCATCAGGATGAAGGTGGTGACACCGGCCGCGACCTCGAGGTAGATCTCGTTCGCGCCCGAGGTGCGAGAGATCGTGAGCTCGAAGGGCATACGCATGCCGGTCATGCCGGCATCACCGATGAAGAGCGCGTAGAGCGACCATCCGTAGGCCGAGAGGGTGCCCATCGAGATGAGCGTGTCCATGGTCGCGGTGCCGTGGCGCAGGTTGACCCACGCCGCACGGTGGAAAGGCCAGGCTCCCCAGACCACGACCGGCGACGCAAGGGTGAGCGACAGCCACTGCCAGTTGTCGAACTGCAACGACGGGACCATCGCCATCGCGATCACCGGCAGCGCGAGGGCGGCCGAGATCAGGACCCTGTTGCGGAGGTCGCGGGTCTCGTCGTCGGCCCCGTCGTCGGCCCCGTCGCCGGTCCCGTCGCCGGTCCCGTCGTCAGTGGATTCGTTCTCCGGGATCCCGCCGGGGGCTGCATGTGCAGAGGGTGTGAGCTGCGCGAAGTAGCCGGCGGCCTCGACCGCGCCGATCAGCTCATCGCTGTCGAGGGGACCTACGCCTTGGATGGTCGCCCGTTCGGTCGCGTAGTTGACCGTCGCGTCGACACCCTCGAGACGGTTGAGGCGCTTCTCGACACGCGCAGCGCAGGACGCGCACGTCATGCCGCTTATGTCGAGCTCGAGCCTGGTGGGCGATTCGTCGATCCTCATCGGTGGCGCTCAGCCGACCAGCTCGTAGCCCGCCTCGTCCACGGCGGTGGCGACCTGCTCGCGATCGATGGGCGATTCGCTGGTCACGGCGACATCGCCGCTGTCGAGGTCCACCTCGACCGACGTCACGCCATCGAGCTTGCCGATCTCATCGGTGACCGCAGCCACGCAGTGCCCACACGTCATCCCCGAGACCTTCACCGTCTGTGTCACCGCTTCCGTGTCAGCCATTGCGAATACCTCCGTTGCCGGCTCGTCGAGTCGATCGGCTGTGTCGATCGCTTCCTCGTTGCTTG
>CAYVYG010000323.1:0-4217 GCA_964454385.1 uncultured Microthrixaceae bacterium | reverse complement strand
GGTAGGGGAAACAGCATGCAGGTCCATCTCGTCGACGGCACCTACGAGCTGTTCCGCAACTTCTATTCACCCCGCGGTGGGCACACCAACGCCTCGGGTGAGGAGGTCGGAGCCGTTCGTGGGGTGCTACGGGGAACGGTCGCGATGCTCGCCGACGGTGTCACACATCTCGGCGTTGCGACCGATCACGTGATCGAGTCGTTCCGCAACGAGCTGTGGCCCGGCTACAAGGACGGCTCGGGCATCGACGCTGCGCTTCTCGCCCAGTTCCCCTGGCTCGAGGAGGCACTGAGAGCCCTCGGTGTGACCGTGTGGGCGATGCAGCGCTACGAGGCCGACGACGCGCTGGCGTCAGCCGCAGCTCTCGCGGATGACGACCCGCGGGTGCAGCGGGTGGTGATCGCCACGCCCGACAAGGACCTCGCGCAGTGTGTGCGCGGTGACAGGGTGGTCCAACACGACCGGCGTGCCCAGCAGATCCGCGGGGCCGAGGAGGTGCTCGAGAAGTACGGGGTGCCACCCGGGTCGATCCCTGACTGGCTGGCACTCGTGGGCGATTCCGCCGACGGGTTTCCCGGTCTACCGGGCTGGGGTGCCAAGAGCGCGGCCGCTGTGCTGCGCAGCTACGGCCGCATCGAGGACATCCCTCACGCGCCCGGTCAATGGGACGTTCCGGGTGTCCGTGGAGCTGCGAAGCTCGCCGCGACGCTCGAGCAACGCTATGAGGATGCCCTGTTGTTCCGCACCCTCGCCCGGCTGGTCACCGATGTGGACGTCGGCACCGTCGACGACTGGGAGTGGAAGGGACCGACCGACGGGTTCAAGGAGTGGTGTGACCGACTCGACGCACCGGATGTCCTTTCCCGGGCCGGTGAGCTCGGAGCGGGTCGCTGAGCGCAGGTGCTCAACGATGTTCGCCGGTGGCGAAGAGATCCTCGAACTCGGGTGGCGTGACCGTGTCGAGCTGGTCGATCCCGCACTCGTGAGGGTCCTTGTCGGGACGCCACCTCACGAACCGGGCCGGATGGCGGAACCGGTGGTTGCCCACGTTCTCACAGGTCACCTCGGCCACACGCTCGGGCCGCAGCGGGATCCAGTCCGCGTTGGTGCGTGACGCGGACCAGCGGTTGGGCGAACCCGGTACCCGCGCGGTGGTCTCGTCTCCATCGCCTCCCTGAGAAACGGCGGCAGGTCGCCAGGGGTGGGCCTCGTCATCGTCGGGTCGCAGCGGCTCCAGCTCACCCACCAGCGTGCGGCGCTGCGCTGCGGAGAACGCGCTGGCAACGCCCACGTGGTGCAACACCGCTTCACCGGAACCGTCCGGTGCGGGTTCGTAGAGGCCCAACTTGAGCGAGCCGACACCACCGTTGCGGTGCTCCGCGTAGCCGGCCACGACGCAGTCCACGCTGCGATGGTGCTTGACCTTGGTCTGGGCGCGGCGGTCCTCCTCGTAGGCCCCGGCGAGCGGTTTGGCCATCACGCCGTCGAACCCGCCGCCGTCGAAGCGCTCGAACCACTCCGTGGCCACGCCGTGATCGGTGGTGACCGGGGTGAGGTGCACGGGCGGGCGCACCGAGTCGAACAGGCTCTCGAGCTTGTCACGACGTTGTGACAGCCTGGTCGGGCGCAGGTCGGTCGAATCCAGTGCCAGGATGTCGAAGATCACCAGGTGTGCCGGTATCTCCTCCGCGAGTCGCCGGATGCGCGACTCGGCGGGGTGGATGCGTTGCCCCAACAGGTCGAAGTCGAGCCCACCGGATCGTGGTATCACGAGCTCACCGTCGATAACGCACTTCTGTGGCAGCTGTTCCCGCAGCGGTCCGAGAAGCTCGGGGAAGTACCTGGTGAGGGACTTGGTGTTGCGCGACGTGATCTCGACCTCGTCCCCATCGCGGAACACAAGCGCCCGGAAACCGTCCCACTTCGGTTCGTAGAGGAAGTCCCCCTCGGGGATCTCGCGGGACGCCTTGGCGAGCATCGGCTTCACCGGCGGTTCGACCGGGAGGTCCATCAGAGCGACCCTGCGCGTGTTGTCAGAGCGCGTGATTCGAGCAGCCCGTCGATCACCGAGGCGTCCCTGCCGACCACGAGTAGCTCCATGACGCTCGGACGCAGCAGGCCCTGGTCGATAGCGTGGTCGAGGAAGCCGAGCAACGGATCGTAGTAACCGTTGACGTTCACCAGGCCCATCGGCTTGGGGTGCAGCCCCAGATACCCCCAGGTGAGCACCTCGAAGAACTCCTCCATCGTGCCGATGCCTCCCGGCAGCGTGCAGAACGCATCCGCCTCCGCGTACATCTGTTGCTTGCGTCCCGGCATGTCGGGTGTTATCCGCAGCTCCGAGACGCCCCTGTGGGCCATCTCCCGATCCAGGAGCTGCTCGGTGATCACGCCGATCACATGGCTGCCGCCTGCCAGCGCGGCATCCGCCACCACCCCCATCAGACCGATGCTGCCGCCGCCGAAGACGAGGTCAGCGCCCCTCGCGGCGATCGCCTCGCCCACGTCGTGGGCCACCTCGGCGAAGTCAGGATCGCCACCCAGTCTCGAAGCGCAGTAGACCGCGATGCGCGGGCGTGTTCGCTCCTGGGCGCTGTGGGTCACCCCGACAGGCTACGGGAGCCCGGCCCGTCCCACTCATCACCGGGTGCAAACGGGGACTCCGGGAATCGCCCAGTCCTTTGGTAGCGGCAACGGACCCACGGGTAGCTTCGTGAGCCATGGATCACCCAATCCGAGAACGCGTGGAGGACCTCGCGAGACGCCGCGAGGCGGCACTTACCCCGGGCTCCCAGCGCTCGATCGACCGCCAGCACGAACGCAACAAGATGCTGGCGCGCGAGCGGATCGAATACCTGCTCGACGATGGTTCCTTCCACGAGCTCGACATGCTGGCGCGCCACCGCGGGGGCGATGCACTTGCGGAACGGCCCTATGGCGATGGCGTCATAACCGGTTGGGGCACCGTCGACGGCCGGAAGGTGTTCGTGTTCTCCCAGGACTTCACCGTCTTCGGTGGGGCGCTGGGGGAGGTCTTCGCGGAGAAGATACACAAGCTCATGGACCTCGCTCTGGAGGTAGGTGCACCGGTGATCGGCCTGAACGACGGAGCGGGAGCCCGCATCCAGGAGGGAGTGGTCTCGCTCGCGTCCTACGGCGGGATCTTCTACCGCAACGTGAAGGCCTCCGGGGTGACCCCACAGATCTCGGTGATCATGGGCCCGTGTGCAGGTGGCGCCGTGTACTCCCCGGTGATGACCGATTTCATCTTCATGGTCGACGAGACCTCCTACATGTTCATCACCGGGCCCGATGTGGTGAAGCAGGTCACCGGCGAGGAGGTCTCCCAACAGGACCTGGGTGGTGCCCGCATCCACACCGGGACCTCGGGCGTGGCGCAGTTCATCAGCCCCGACGACGAGACCTGCCTTGACGACGTCAAGTACCTGTTGTCGTTCCTGCCCTCGAACAACCTCGAGGTGGCTGCCGAGGAACCGACCGCGGATCCGCCTGATCGCAGCTGTGAGGAGCTCTACGACCTCATACCAGCTTCTCCCAACCAGCCCTATGACATGCGCGAGGTGATCCGCGCGGTGGTCGACGACGGCGAGTTCTTCGAGTACGGGGCCGCATGGGCAGGTTCGATCACCTGTGGCTTCGCGCGGTTGGGTGGCCACAGCATCGGTGTGGTCGGAAACCAGCCGGCGATGCTGGCGGGCGTGCTCGACATCGAGTCCTCGACCAAAGCGGCCCGGTTCGTGCGCACCTGCGACAGCTTCAACATCCCGCTGGTGACCTTCGTCGACGTGCCGGGCTTCCTTCCGGGGGTCGGCCAGGAGCACGGTGGCATCATCCGTCACGGTGCGAAGCTGCTCTACGCATACTGCGAGTCGACGGTACCGCGGATCTCGGTGATCACCCGCAAGGCCTACGGGGGCGCGTATGTCGTGATGGACTCCAAGTCGATCGGTTCGGATCTGGCCTTCGCCTTCCCCTCAGCGGAGCTGGCCGTGATGGGCGCCCAGGGCGCGGTCGAGATCGTCCACCGCAGGGCCCTGCTCGAAGCGGACGATCCCGACGCGAAGCGCGCCGAGCTGATCGACCGGTACGAGGAGGAGTACCTCAACCCGTGGGAAGCGACCGACCGGGGGTACATCGACGCTGTGATCGATCCGGCGGAGACCCGGACCGAGTTGATCGCCGGTCTCGAGATGCTG
>CAYVYG010000322.1:0-4254 GCA_964454385.1 uncultured Microthrixaceae bacterium | reverse complement strand
GTTCTCCGGCGCTTCAACGACGTCACCCCCCTCGGCTAGCGCGTCCGCCCAGCAGCGCGCAGCCTCGCGCGCCCACTTCCGGCGAACTGCGGGTGTGGTGCACCGATTCGGGGGCTGAGCCCATTCAGTTGCGTGGGGGAGCGTGAAGGGGCGTGGGGAGTGTGCGGGTGCCGGCGGGTCAGGCGCGGAGCACCCCGGCGCGCGAGGCGATCGCCGCTGTGCGTCGCGCCTCGTGTATGAAGTTGCGTTCGATCGCCGAGGTGCAGAACGCGAACGAGAGCCCGCTCGCCGGGTCCGCCCACGCGATCTGTCCCGCCGCGCCGTTGTGTCCGAAGGTCTGAGCGGAGACCGTGTGGCCCATGCCGCGCAGGGAGCTCTTGTGGTCGTCGCCCGCGAGCACCAGCCCCAGGGTGCGGTTGGCAGGCACCCCGGTCAGAGGATCGGGCAGATCGCAGTGGATCCTGGCGGTCCCGTCGGCGAGAACCGAGGGGCTCCACATGTCGCCGGTGTTGTGCAGGAGGTGCTGGTAGAACGCGGCCAGGGTGGCAGCGTCGGAGATCCCGCCTGCGCCCGGCACGCCCACGCGTCGGACCTCCGGCTCGTTGAACTGGACCAGGATCTCGGGTGTGACCTCTCCGAGGTCCGGTTCGGGTGTGCCGAAGAGTGCCTCCAGCTCGTCGGCGTCGGGAGGCTCACCGACGAGTCTCAGCTCCGCGATGTCTGCCTGTGCGGCCTCGTCGCCGCCGAGGACGAAGCGGCTGAGCCCGAGAGGCTCGAGCAGCCTGGTCGCCACGACCTCGCGGAAGTCGCGTCCCTCGGCTGTCGAGATCATCTCTGCGATGATCCAGTGGCCGGAGGTCGCGTGGTACTCGAAGTGCTCTCCCGGTGGGTACTGCAGGCGCCAGCGGCGGTACTGCTCGGCCCGCTGGTCGGCAGTGCCCCATCGAGGCGGGCCGAGCGGCGCGAACGGGAAGCCGCCGGTGTGGGTCAGAAGATGCTTGAGGGTCACGTGTTCGGCCGCCGCGAAGGACGGGACCAGCTCGGTGATCGGCGTGTCGATCTCGAGGGTGCCCTCGTCGAGGAGCTGCCAGACGGTCGCGGCGATGAGAGCCTTGGTGACCGAGAACACCGCGAAGCGCATCTCGTCATCCGCGTTACCGAAGGCCTCGGTGTGGACCACCTCACCGCGGTGGCCGACCGCCAGCTGCGCGGCCGGTATCCGTCCTGCATCGACCTCGCGGTCCACCCGTTCGCGCAACGCGGCCAATGCACCCGCATCGAGGTGATCGCTGGTTGGCGGGCTTTGCCTGATGCGCTGTGCCATGGAGCGAACCGTAGCGAGATCGCACGCTCTGTTGTCGGGAGAACGTGACACACCGGCAGTGCTCGTTCGGGATGGCGAACTAGGCTCGTGACATGAAGATCGTGATCGACTACGACCTGTGTGAGGCCAACGCAATCTGCATGGGCATAGAGCCGTCGGTGTTCGAGGTCCGCGAGGACGACCTGCTGTACATCCTCCAGGAGGAGCCGCCAGAGGAGCTGCGTCCCAAGATGGAAGAAGCCGTGCGGCGCTGTCCCAAGCAGGCCATCACCATCGTGGATTGAAACCGGTAGTGGTGGATTGAAACCGGTCGTTGTCGTCGGCGCCTCGCTCGCGGGGACGGGCGCCGTCGAATCGATGCGTGCCGCCGGCTACGACGGGCCGGTGACGTTGATAGACGCCGCCACGGTCCTGCCACATGACCGCCCTCCGTTGACCAAGCAGGTCCTGGCGGGTGAGTGGGAGCTCGATCGTGCCGAGAGGGCTGTCGCCGGTCGCCTCGACGATCTCGACGTGCGGGTGATGCTGCGTGCACGGGCTGTCTCCATGCAGGCCGCGGTGCCACGGGTGACCCTCGATGACGGAGCCTCGATGGACGCATCAGCGGTCGTCCTCGCGACCGGATCGACGCCCCGCACATTGGGAGCGGAGCTGCCTCCGGGTACCCACGTCCTTCGCAACGGCGATGACTGCCTTGCTCTGCGTGTCGCTCTCGAGGCCACACCCGAGCGTGTCGTCGTGGTCGGCGCAGGTTTCATCGGAGCGGAGGTCGCGTCCACATGTCGTCTCAGGGGTATCGAGGTGTCGATGATCGAGGCGGCGGAGGTCCCCCTCGCCCACGTCGTGCCCGATGGCATCGGGCGCTTCCTCGCGGGGCTCCACAGGGACAACGGCGTCGATGTGCGGCTCTCGTCACCGATCGAACGGATCACCCTCGACGCCCACGGGCACACTGCCGGCGTGGTCCTCGACGGTGGTGAGCTCATCGAAGCACCCGTGGTCGTGGTCGGCATCGGAGCCGCGCCCCAGGTCTCCTGGCTGGCGGACTCCGGGCTCGAGCTCGTGCCTCCGCAACAGGGCGGTGGCATCCGCTGCGACGAGACGCTGCTTGCGGCGCCCGGGGTGGTGGCGGCCGGCGATGTGGCGGCGTGGCCCAACCCCGTCTACCACGGCGAGGTGATGCGGGTTGAGCACTGGGAGAACGCGATCGACCAGGGCGAGCACGCGGGGACACGGGCTCTCGGCGAGCTCGATGCCGAGAAGTGGGGACCGCCGCAGGCGTTCGCGTCGGTGCCGTGGTTCTGGTCCGACCAGTACTCGGCGAAGATCCAGATGGTCGGGCGCGCCCGCCCCGGCGACGAAGCGGTCGTCGTGGAGGGTGGAATCGACGAGGGGCGGTTCGTGGTGCTGTTCCGGCGCGGTGATCTCTGCACCGCTGCTCTGGGTCTCAACCGACCCCGCCATGTCATGCAGGTCCGGATGGCGATGGCCGGGTCGCTTGAATGGGACCGCGTTGCGGCGCTGTTCCGATAGGAAACGAGGACGACTGTGTTCACAACCCTGATGGTGGCAACCCTGGTCGTCGCGATGGCCGACTGGGTGGCGATCGCCGCCGAACGGCGGGATATCGAGCATGTGCTGAAGCCACTGACGGTGCTCGTGTTGATGGCGGCGTTGCTCTCGATGGGCGCACCCGACCCTCCAACGGCGCGCTGGTGGGTGCTGGCGGCGCTGGTCGCGTCGCTGGCGGGCGATGTGTTCCTGATGCTCGAGGACCTCTTCATCCCGGGCCTGGTGTCGTTTCTGGTCGCCCACCTGCTCTACATCGTGGCGTTCGCGGTGATGGGGCTCGCTCCAATCGCGTTCGTGGTAGGTGCGGTGTCGGTGGCCGTGTTGGTCGCCCTGGTCGGTGTGCGGATCGTCGCCGGTGCCGCCGAGCGGGACAGGATCTCCGCGATCGCGGTTGCCACCTACATCGGTGTGATCTCGGTGATGGTCGCCTTCGCCGCCGGGACCACCCGCTGGGCGGTGATCGTCGGAGCGGTGCTGTTCTACGTATCCGACGCCTTCATCGGTTGGAGCCGCTTCGTGTCGTCGTTCGCGCACCAGCGCCTCGCCATCATGACCACCTACCATCTGGGTCAGATCGGATTGGTCCTCGGACTGCTTGGAGTCGCATGACCGTCATCGAAGACCCCCTAACCCTCGCCGCGGATGTACAGGACGACGTCGTCGCGATGCGCCGTCGGCTCCATCTTCACCCCGAGCTCGGCCTCGAGCTGCCCCGGACCCAGGCTGTGGTGGAAGAGCATCTGGAAGGCCTCGGGTTGGAGCTCCGCCGGGGCAACGCTTCGAGTTCCGTGGTGGCCGATCTGGACACGGGGCGGCCCGGTCCCACGATCCTGTTGCGGGGCGACATGGACGCGCTGCCCATGCCCGAGGACACAGGACTGGAGTTCGCGTCGGAGGTCGCCGGGCGGATGCACGCCTGCGGACACGACGCACACACCGCCATGCTGGCCGGTGCCGCGCGGGTGCTGGCCAACGGGCGCGATGACCTCGCGGGTCGGGTCCGCTTCATGTTCCAGCCCGGTGAGGAGGGCCACGGCGGTGCCGCGGTGATGATCGACGAGGGTGTGCTCGAGGGGGTCGACGGGGCGTTCGCTCTCCACGTCACACCGAACATGAGGTCGGGCACCCTGGGATACCGCGCCGGTGCCACCCTCGCGGCAACCGATGAGTTCACCATCACCTTCCGGGGTCGCGGTGGACACGCGTCGACTCCGCACTGGGCGAACGACCCGGTCCCCGTAGCGGCCGAGGCAGTGCTCGCGCTGCAGACGATGATCACCCGTACCGTCGACGCGTTCAACCCTGCGGTGCTCACCGTGGGGAGCCTGCGCGCGGGCACGACCAGCAACGTGATCCCC
>CAYVYG010000321.1:0-4269 GCA_964454385.1 uncultured Microthrixaceae bacterium | reverse complement strand
ATTGGAACCGTGATGTCCTTGCCGAACACCGACGGGTTGTACCAGTCGCCCAGATCCTCGGGGTAGTGGTCGTAGCTGAGGGCCTTCTCGGTGACGTCGACGTTCTGGCCGCGCAGGCCCTGGTTCGCCTCACAGACCTCGTCGCCGTCGTCGACGAGGGCCTGTTCCCAGCCCTGTCCGTAGGGCTCCGCCTTGGAGAGGACCTCGTCGGCCCAGGTCAGAGCGAAGCCCTCGTTGAAGATCCCACCGGGGGTGAGCAGGCCGCGCACGGTGTCGTCCATCACCGACAGCGGCGTGATGGCAGCCAGGCTCGGCGGTTGGGAACGCGCCACGAACAGCTGGCTGATGCCCGGATACGAGAGCCCGACCATGCCCACCTTGTGGTCATGGACCCAGTCCTGGGCGGCGACGGTCTCGATGACATCGTATCCGTCGAGCACCTGGAGGGGTTCGAAGTAGTCGTAGGCGCCGCCCGAGCAACCGGTGCCGCGCACGTTCACCGCGACCACGGCGTAGCCCATCGCGATCGCTATCGTCGAGCTCGGCTGCGCGGGCGCGTCGCAGAGGAACGCGAGCGTGTCGCACAGCTCGTCGGCATCGAGGCCCAGCTCCGAGAGCTTGTCGCCGTTGTCCTCCAGCAGGTTGGTGCCCGGCTTCGCGGGGTCGTACCCCGAGTACTCGACGACGGTCGGGTAGGGGCCGCCCTCGGGGGGACCCGGCAGGTAGACCGAGGCTGCGAGCTTCGTGCCGTCACGGGTCTCGATGTAGGTGTAGCCCGGCTCCAGGGTCTGCTTGTCGTAGAACGACTGCTCGGGAAGTGATTCCTCCTCGGTGGGTACCCGGAGCTCGTCGCTCGCCTGCTGGTCATCACCGGGCGAGGTGGCGACCCGGTAGTCGCCTGGTGTCACGTCCCTGAAGATCAGCGCGCCCTCGTCGTCGGCCGTGGCGGTCTGGACCGCCTCGTCGTCGGAGAACAACGAGAGCTCGGTGTCGGCTCCGGCGCCGGTCACCGTCACCTGTCCGACGCTGGTGGACGTGTCGAAACCCGCCGGCGCGGCGTCGTCGCTGATCGCCGCGGACGACGCATCGGTCCCGTCGTCGGTGCAGGCACCTGCGAGGAGCGCGACCGTCAACAGGACGGGCAGCGCAAAGTGGGCTCGGGTGTGCTTTTGGCGGGTCACGGGTCCCCCCTGGATCGGTTCAGCGGCGACAAGTGAACCCTGCTCGTGGAAGAATCGCAAGCAGATGGATTCCCAGCACCCCGATCTCCCCCACCCCGATTCACGCGATTTCACCTACGACGAGTTCGCCTACTTCGGTGAGAACCGCTCGGAGCACGGCCTGGTCGATGACGGCGATGTGGTGGTCGAGCGCGTGTCGATGGCCACCTCGAACGGAGACGTGTCAGCCCTGCGTTGGGGTGGCGGCGAACCGGAATGGGTGTTCCTCCACGGCGGCGCACAGAACGCCCACACCTGGGACACCGTGATGCTCGCGCTCGGATGCCCCTCCGCCCTGGCTGTCGACCTGCCCGGCCACGGCCACTCGCAATGGCGCAGCGACTCGCGCTATGACCCCCACACCAACGCGGCGACGTTGCTCGAAGCGTTGGGGCCGGTGCTGTCGGGGCCGGTCGTGGTCGTGGGCATGTCGCTCGGTGGGCTCACCGCCAACCGTGTTGCAGCGCTCGCACCCGAGCTCGTGTCGCGCCTCGTGGTGGTCGACATCACCCCGGGGGTCACCCGCGACAAGGCGCGGGAGATCCACGACTTCGTGGCGGGCCCTCAGAGCTTCGGGACCTTCGAGGAGATCCTTGCCCGGACGGTGGAGTTCAACCCCACGAGGTCGGTCGCATCGCTGCGCCGCGGCATCCTCCACAACGCCCACCGCAACCCCGACGGAACCTGGCAGTGGAACTACGACCGAACACGGCCCGATGGCGACTTCACCGCGGATCGGGACCTGCTGTGGTCCGACATCTCCGACACGAGGGCTCCCTACCTGCTCGTCAGAGGCGCCGAGAGCCCGGTCACCGACCTCGCCGACGTGGAGGAGTTGCGCCGCCGGCGACCCGATGCGGTGGTGGAACTGGTCACCGGAGCCGGACACAGCGTCCAGGGTGACCGACCCCTGGAGCTGGCCGGTCTGCTGAGCGCCGAGGCCGCTGCCGCCTCGGGCGACGGCGTGCGATGACGACGGCGGTCGACTATCCCGAGTCGTGGTCCACCGACGTGGTGCTGCGCGACGGGCACACGGTGCACGTCCGACCGATCGAACCCTCCGATGCGAGGGGGCTGGAGGAGTTCCACCAGCGTCAGTCGCCGGAGTCGATCTACTTCCGGTTCCTCTCTCCGCGTCCGCGTCTCAGCGACAAGGACCTCCGCTACTTCACCGAGATCGACTACCGCGATCGGATGGCATTCGTGGCCGAGGTCGCGGGGGAGATCGTCGCGGTAGCCCGCTACGAGCGCTACTCGGGCACCGACACGGCAGAGGTCGCGTTCTTCGTCGACGATCGCCACCACGGTCGCGGTCTCGCGACGATCATGCTCGAGTACCTGGCCGCCGCGGCGAGGCACCGCGGGCTGCGACGGTTCAGCGCATCCACCCTTCCCAACAACCGCAAGATGCTCAACGTGTTCGCGCGCGCCGGCTACGAGGTGAGCTCGCGCATCGAGGACGGCGTCGTGGCGGTGTCGTTCGGGATCGACCCTACCGGCAGGTCGACCGCAGCGGTCGAGGACCGAGAGCGACTGGCGGAGGCGGCGACTGTGCGCCAACTGCTCTGTCCGGCTTCAGTGGCGGTGATCGGGAGCCCCTCGCCCGGCGGCCTGAGCGTCGCGGTGCTGGAGTCGATCACCGCCGGCGGCTTCACCGGTGCGGTCACCCTGGTAGCGGAGGACGGATCCGGATCTGTGGCGTCGATACCGACGAGCCGAGAGGTGCCCGAGGACACGGATCTCGCGATCATCGCAGTGCAGGCAGCCCGGGTACCCCGGGTCGTGGATCGTTGCGCCGAGGCCGGTGTGGGGGCGATCGTGATCATGTCGTCGGGCTTCGGTGGCGACACCGACAACGGCTCCGCGCTGGAGGTCGAGATCGTCGAGATCGCACGACGCCACGGTGTCCGGGTGCTGGGTCCTGACTGCCTCGGCATCATCAACACCGATCCCGAGGTGCGGCTCCATGCCACGATCGCGCCCGCTCGTCCGCCGCGGGGTCCGATCTCGATGCTCGCCGAGTCGGGCACCCTCGCAGCTGCGATCCTCGAGGAGTCCGAGCGACACCAGATGGGCGTGTCGACCTTCGTGGCCGGTGGCAGGAGCATCGACGTGGGTGCCACCGACATGTTGAGCTACTGGACCGGTGACGAATCGTCGCGCTCGGTGCTGTTGTACCTGCGATCAGCCGGTCTGGGTCCGAGGTTCCTGCGAGCTGCACGTGCTGCGTCGTTGGTCAAGCCAGTCGCGGTCCTGGGTCACCTGCTCGTCGGGGCGGGTGGCGACACCGGGCTGACCCGACGCCGGATCGCTGCGCTCGGACGACAGACGGGGATCATCAGCGTCGGTACCGTCGAGCAGCTCCTCGACATCGGAAGGCTCCTCGCCGATCAGCCGATCCCGGCCGGCAGGGGAGTCACCGTGGTTGGGAACTCCGATGGAGCCGTGGCGCTGGCGGTCGATGCCTGCGTGGGCAGCGGCCTGGTCGGGCGGGGGGTCACGCTGTCGTTCCGGGCGTCGCCAGATGACTACCGGACCGCCATCGAGGACGCGTGCAACGATCCGTCGGTCGACAGCATCCTGGTCGTGCACTCGCCGCCGAGGCTGAGCCGCTCAGAGGAGGTGAGCGAGGTGATAGCAACCGCCTCTGCGGACCATCCCCGGATCTGCTTCGCGACCGCGATGCTCGGCGCAGCGGATGCTCCCAGGATCAGCGACCGGGACGGTTCGGGTCACGTACCGGTCTTCACCTTCCCCGAACACGCTGCGAGGGCCATGGGCCGTCTCGCCGGCTACCGGGAGTGGGTGACCGCCAACCGCGAAGTGGAGCTCGACTCCAGTGTCCCTGAGGGTGCAGAGCGTGCGAGGGAGGTCGTGGCGACAGCACTCGGTGGACGTGATGAGTCCGATGGCTCGGTGATGCTGGATCTGTCGGCCCAGGAGGAGCTCCTGTCGGCCTTCGACGTTGCGCTGGCAGAACGCCAGGTGGTGGCCGACGTCGACGAGGCTGTCCGGGCGGTGGAACGGATCGGATGGCCCGTGGCGCTCA
>CAYVYG010000320.1:0-4278 GCA_964454385.1 uncultured Microthrixaceae bacterium | reverse complement strand
GGCGAGTTCGTGACCAGGTTTCGCGGGAGTTGACGGGCGATCTTCGCGAAGAGCTGCAATGACCCGTGCCCGCCCGTCCCAGGATAGATTCGCAGCGCATGGACATCTGCGTCGTCGCGCTCGGCAAGATCGGGCTCCCCCTTGCAGTTCAGTACGCATCGAAGGGTCACCGGGTGCACGGAGCCGACATCGACCCCCGGGTCGTGGACTACGTGAACCGGGGCCTGGAACCGTTCCCGGGTGAAGCCGACCTTGCCGCAAGACTCAAGGAAGTCGTAGCGGGTGGCTCCCTGACTGCATCGACGGACACGACGACTGCTGTCGGCGCTGCCGAAGTCGTCGTCGTGGTGGTCCCGTTGGTCGTGGATTCCGATGCCCGACCCGACTTCGCTGCGATGGACGCTGCGACCGACGCGATCGGTGAGGGACTGAGACCCGGAACCCTCGTCAGCTATGAGACAACCCTTCCGGTCGGAACCACCCGGAACCGCTTCACGCCGCGGTTGGCTGAGCTGTCGGGACTGACACCAGGTGAGAACCTGCTCGTGTGCTTCTCACCTGAGCGGGTCTACAGCGGTCGGATATTCGCCGACCTGCGCCGATATCCGAAGATCGTCGGTGGAACCGACGAGGCCTCGACCGCGAAAGCGATCGAGTTCTACGAGGCTGTTCTGGATTTCGACGAGCGCCATGACCTGGACCGGCCCAACGGTGTGTGGGACGTCGGCACAGCCGAAGCAGCCGAACTGGTGAAACTCGCCGAGACCACCTACCGGGACGTGAACATCGGCCTCGCCAACGAGTTCGCCCGCTTCGCCCGAGGTGCCGGCATCGATGTGCTCTCGGTGATCCAGGCCGCGAACAGCCAACCGTTCTCGCACATTCACAAGCCGGGTATCTCGGTCGGTGGCCACTGCATCCCGGTGTATCCCCGCCTCTATCTGAGCAACGACCCCGGAGCACTGCTGCCTGCCGCATCGCGCGAGACGAACGAGATGATGCCCCGCTGGTTCGCCGAGATGCTGCAACGTGAGATGGGAGCGACCCTGCAAGACCGCCGAGTGCTCGTCGCGGGCCTCGCATATCGGGGTGGCGTCAAGGAGTCGGCGTTCTCGGGCACCTACGGGCTCGTAGATGCGCTGGAAGCGATGGGAGCGCAGGTCGGTGTCCACGATCCACTGTTCAGCGACGCGGAGCTCTCCGCCGAGGGCTTCGAGCCCGCACAACCGGGACCCGGCTGGGAAGCCATCGTGATCCACACGGACCATGAGGAGTTCCTCCGTTGGGCTCCCGAGGACCTTCCGGACGCCCGGGTGATCGTGGACGGCAGGAACCACCTCGATCCGCGCGCCTGGGAGTCAGCTGGAAGGACCTACCTGAGCTTGCTCCCGCCTCCCCCGGGACCCTGATACCCGTGGCCCCGGGGGCACCGCACGAACCGGATACCCGTCATCGATCCGGCTCGCACATGTAGTCCCAGACGCCCGAGAGCGCCGCTTCCCAGTCCGAGTGCCGGGCGTCGATGTGGGCGACAGCACCCTCACTGCAGCGTCTGCGCAGGGCAGGATCCTCGACGAGCCGGGCCAACTGCTCACGGAGCCCGGCAACCGTCTGGCGGGCCCGCAGTCCGGTCCGCTCGTGTTGGAGCACCCAGTCGGATTCGGGCAGGTCGAAGCCGATCACCGGCACACCGCAGGCCATCAGCTCACCGGGGAGGTAGCTGGGGTGCTCCGACACGGTCAGGGCGACTCCCACGTCACAGCGACGATAGAGCGCGGCGGTGGAACGCAGGTCTAGGAGTCCCAGGTGCTCGATTCCACTACCGAGGTCCTCGGGCGAGGCCCACGAGCCTGCCGTGATCACATGGACACCCTCGCCGTAGCGATCCTTGATCTGCCCCAGAGCCTGTTCGGCGATCTCCCAGCAGTTCCGCCAGTGGCCGGGTCGTGCGTAGACGAACACACGCACCGGCTCTCGCGGATCGGTCTCGGACCACCTGGGATGCTCCGGCGGGAAGTAGATTCGCCGATCGACCGCGGGAAGGAACCATGTGGCGGAGCCGCCGTAACGCGTGGTGTACATGGTGTGGATGGGTTCGCTGTTGCAGATCCCGTACAGACCGAGCCGGTATGTCTCCTCGGCCAGGGCGTAGATCGTCCCTGCAGGGTAGAAGGTCGGTTCGTGATCCTGGACCAGGTAGAAACGACGTCGTTGGTCGGGAGCGGAAGCGGCCACGTACGCGGTGGTCCACATCGTCGCGACGACCGCGTCCGCCGGCGGGATGAGGTCCAGGTTCTCGAGTCCGTCACCCCCCAGGAAGACGATCTCGCAGTCATCCAGCCCCGCTGCACCCGCGGCGAGTGCCGATCTGTAGAAGTCGCGCTGCTCACGGTCGCAGATCACGAACCGTTGGAGCACGCCGTGGTCAGCCTGGAGCTGCGCGGCCAACCTGACGATCGTTGCCAGGCCCCCGTAGAAGGGGTTGTCGAAGGGCGGAAGAATCCAGTTGACCGAATGCACGGTCTTCCGACCCTGGATCCTCTCGTGTTGCAGGCGCACCGCTGCGGGAGTGCTCTCACCAACCTGATACGCGACGGCGAGGCCCCGCGATGTGTCTTCGAGCACCTCCTGGCGGAACACCGTGGCGGGACGATCCATGGCGGTCAGCATGAGCTCCTTACCGCGTGGTTCACCGGGAGGGCGCAGAGCGGGTTCGGGCGACTGCAGCGACAAGGATTCCGAGAAGTAGGGGTCGCCGGCCGAGACCCAGCGCTGGTAGCTCCACCAGCTCGCGAACAGGTCGGCCGGAACCCCTCCACCGGGGCCACGGGTCGCCGATTCCATGTGGAGGATTCCGGTGCTCGGAACCACGACGTTGCGCCAGCCGCGCGAATGAGCCTCCAACCCCAGCGCCACGTCGGATCCGCACAGAACGAACCTCTCGTCGAAACCCCCGCAGGACTCGAACACGCTTCTCCGGACTGCGAGGGTCGCAGCTGTGCAGGCCAGCACGTTGCGCACCCAGTCCGTGTGACCCAGCAGCGTGTCGGATCCCGGTCGCATGCCCGCGAACAGGTGGCCCGCGGAGCCATCCATGCCCAGCACCACTCCCCCGTGTTGGATGAGGCCTTCTGGATCGCTCAGCTGTGCGCCCACCACCGCGATCTCTGGGCGGGTCGCCCAACCGACCAGCGTGCGAAGCCACCCCTGCGAGCGCGCCTCGGTGTCGTCGTTGAGGAAGACCAACACATCACCGGTCGCGAAACGCACCCCGTGGTTGTTGACGGCCGAGTAGTTGAACTCCTCGCTCCACCAGCGCACCGTCGCATCGAGACCGGCCAGAACAGAGTGGTACCACGACTCCTTGTCGGCGCTGGGAGCAGAGTTGTCCACGATCACCAGCTCGAGATCGGGATACTCGGTGCGGCGTATCGACGCCAGCAGCGGAGAAAGAAGCTCACGGCTGTGTCTCGTCGGGATGATCAGGCTCACCTTCGGCCACTCATCGAGGTCCCAGTCGAGCAAGATGGCATCGCCCCGCGCGACCGGCTCAGCCGGCCACTTCCGGCGCGCCAGCTCCTCGGTCACCAGCGATCGCCCATCCTCGGTGAGGTGCAGATGGCCATCGACGGTGGTCACAGCCACCCGGGACAGTCGCCGGGTCCGTTCTGCATCGAGCCCGGCCGCGAGCAGCACCGACCACCAACCCGCATCGCCGAGGGTGGGATCGAAGCCGCGCCACAGCTCGGCCCGCAGCGCGAAGGACCGACCCCAGGCGTTGGCAGAGACCAACAGATCCGGCGACCACCCGGGGGTGAAGCGGAGGGTGTACGGGTCTCGAACCGCATGATCCCAATGGATCATCTCCAGGGATGGGTCCTCCCAAGCGGCATCCAGAACTCGCGCGACCAGGTCCGGGCGGGGACGGTCACCGGCGCGCATCACCGTGAGTGGAGCGCCGGGTTCCTCCGAGGCCATCGCATCGATCGCTGCCCCGAGCTCTGTATCTGTCGTGGCGCACACCGAACGCCATTGCGCACTCCATTGCGCATCGAGTGCCGCCTCGGTGTCTGCCCGCGCATCGGACGTCGCCCGTCGGGCGTCGATGACCACCAGCAACGGGGAGCCGCCACCGGTCCGGGACCGGCTGCGAGGACCGGCTACGAGAGCGGCCCTTGCAGCCGGGGTTTCGTGGAGGTGGTGGTGATGGACGAGCCACCTTCTGGGATCGAGAGGGGCGCGTGCGTGCGAGATGTCGACCGCATCGTGAAGTCCCTC
>CAYVYG010000319.1:0-4287 GCA_964454385.1 uncultured Microthrixaceae bacterium | reverse complement strand
ACTGGTCAACTCCGCGTTCGACGGCGGACACCACGGCCCGTTCGAGGAGGCCGACCTCGAACGCTGGCAACGGCCGATCAAGGTGAACTACCTGGGGACCCTCCGGCTGACCCAGGCCCTGTTGCCGTTGTTGAAGGACGCTGGGAACGCCACCGGCGACGCGCGGATCGTGATGGTCAACACGATGTCGACCCAGCGACTGGAGCCCGAGGCCGCGTCCTACGCGGCGTCCAAGGCTGCTCTCTCCGCTGCCACGAAGACCCTCGCGCTGGAGCTCGGCGCCTATGGGATACGGGTCAACGCGGTCCACCCGGGGTACATCTGGGGCGACAGCGTCAAGATCTACTTCGATTGGCAGGCCGAGCAACGAGGTGATGCCGACTGGACCGACATCTACCGCGAACGGGCGGCCGAGACGGCGCTCGGATACCTGCCGCACTCCAGTGAGATCGCCCGCAGTGTCGTGTACCTGGCATCACCGCTGGCGAGTTGCGTCACCGGCGTGGCGATACCGGTCAACGCCGGTCACTGGGTCGCTCCCTCAGCCTGAACCCGCTCCGTTCAGCGGTCGCGGAGCTTGGCCTTGGCCCTGCGCGAGCCGAACAGGATGCCCACACCGAACCCCAACACCGCGGTGATCGCGAGCACCAGCCAGAGCGGCAGGTCGGCCGACAGGAACACCAGCGACACCGACACGGTCTTCGAGTTGGCCGCGATGAACGCGATCAGGATGACCGCGATGAGCCCCCCGCCGATCTGGCGGCCGGTCGGTCTGAACCCCTGGGCGGCTCCCTCCGGCTCACCGGGAAGGTGGTCCGAGCTGCTGATGTTTCGCATCCGATCTCCTCGATCGAGTCGGTCTCCCCCTTACCCGCAGTGTTGCACCCCGGGTGACCGGTTCAACGGAACCTCTCGAGGAACCGGCTCTGTTGGTCCAGGGTGGGCATCACCTCGCCGGGCGGCGCCGATGGCAAGCGGAACACGCACTCTTCGACCCCGATGGACTCGAAGTGGGCGATCTTGTCCGCATCCGGGTGCGAACCGATCGGGATGACCCGCACCGAACCAGGATCCCGACCCGCTGCGCGCAGACGATCGTGGTACGCGGGGATCCCGCGGGCGAGACCGCTGCCTCCGATCGGCAGCCACCCGTCTGCGTACTCCACGAGGTGCTCCATCAACCTGGGGCCCCCTGCACCGCCCAGGAGAACCGGTATCGGCACCTCGGGCTTGGGCCAGGACCAGGTGGGTTCGATCGATGTGAACTCACCCTCGAAGCTCGCAACCTCCTGTGTCCACAGAGCCCTCATCGCGAGCACGTGCTCACGTGCCACGGCTCTGCGGCGGGAGAAGTCGACACCGTGCTGTTCGATCTCGTCGCGGTTCCAACCGAACCCGACTCCCACCTCTAGGCGTCCTTCCGAGAGGTTCTGCAGCGTAGCGAGGGCCTTGGCGGTCACGATCGGATCGCGTTGAGCGGGCAGCAGGACGCTCGTGCCCAGGCGGATCTCCGAAGTGACCGTCGCCGCGGCCGCGAGGGCGACCAGCGGGTCGACCGAACGCCGGTACTCCTCGGGGAGCTCGTCCTCACCACTGGGCGGAGGGGTGATCCGTGACACCGGGATGTTCGTGTGCTCGGGGATCCACACCGAGTCGAAGCCCCTTTGCTCAGCGGCCGAAGCGAGCTGCGGAACGCTGATCGAGGTGTCGGTTGCGAACATGGTCACGCCGAAGCGCATCGGATCTCCTCGTCGGGTCGGCAAGCCGCCGGCGGGCTCGGCGGTGAACGGACAGTACCCGGTTTGGCCGGCCATCTGACGAGGTGTCAGATTCTTGTCATGGGAATCTGCGATGGACGTACGGTGATCGTTACCGGTGCGGGCCGAGGGCTCGGACGGGCCCATGCTCTGGCTCTGGCGCAAGCCGGTGCCTCGGTCGTGGTCAACGACCTCGGTGTCGCCCAGGACGGCAGCGATCCCTCCGACACGCCCGCCCAGCAGGTCGTGGACGAGATCACAGCCGCCGGTGGTGCGGCGGTAGCGTCGACCCACGACGTGGCCGACTGGGACAGCGCGGCGGAGATGGTGGAGCTCGCTCTCGACGTCTTCGGCGGACTGGACGCGGTCGTGAACAACGCGGGGATCGTACGGGACCGGATGTTCGTGAACTCCGAGGAGTCCGAGTGGGAGGCGGTGCTTCGGGTCCACGTGATGGGCCACGCAGCTCCATCGCGCCACGCAGCGGCCCACTGGCGCAAGCGCTCCAAGGCCGGTGAGGCGAACGACGCCCGGATCATCAACACCTCCTCGGGTGCCGGGTTGATGGGATCCGTCGCCCAGGCCGCGTACAGCGCGGCGAAAGGAGCGATCGCCTCGATGACACTTGTCCAGGCCGCCGAACTGGGACGCATCGGGGTGACCGCCAACGCGCTGGCCCCCGCAGCGCGCACCCGCATGACCGAGGAGGCCTTCGCTGACATGATGGCCGAGGTCGACGAAGGCGCCTTCGACGCGATGGACCCCGCCAACGTGTCGCCGCTGGTGGTGTGGTTGGCATCGCCGGCCTCGTCGGGTGTGACCGGTCGCGTCTTCGAGGCAGAGGGCGGGATCGTGGGTCTGGCCGAGGGCTACCGCCACGGCCCCCGGGTCGACAAGGGTGCGCGCTGGGAGCCAGAGGAGCTGACCGAGGTCGTGGGTGCGCTGCTGGACGAAGCCGTCGAGCCGACCCCCGTCTACGGTGCCGGGTGACCGAGAGCTGACCGACGCAGCCAGGCGGGACCAACTGGCTGCGCTGGGACTCGCCGCTCCGATCCGGGTCGAGCCGCTCGTGTTCAACCCGAACAACGCCGCGACGCTCACCGTCGAGCGCGTGGTGCTCGGCGACGGGTCCTCGGTCATCCGGAAGGTTCTGGTGGGTGACGGTCCGGCGCCGGTCGCGCACTGGGCCGCCGGGTCGCATCCGGCCCACTGGAACCACTGGCGGCGCGAAGTCGACGCCTACCGCAGCGGTGCGGTGCGGGCGTTCGAGCCCCACCTGCGCGCGCCTGGGCTGTTCGGCGGCCTGCAACCTGATCCTCTCACCGAGGTGCTGGTGATCGAGGACGTGCCCGGGCGCACGGGAGCAGAGCTCTGCATCGACGACCTGGCCGAGGTGGCAAACGCGCTCGGGCGGGCACAGGGATCGGCGCATCCCACCCACTCATCGGCCGGGTTCGTGACCGCTTCGCGGGAGTGGATCTGGGCCTACGCGACGAGCAGGCCTCCGGGACCGGGCGGCTACCTGGATCACCAGGGGTGGGCCCACGAGGTGGTGGTCGACGGCTTCGGTGAGCACCGCGAGGAGCTCCGCCGTCGCTTCGGGGAGCTGACCGCCGAGATCCCACACTGGCGCAGGGTGCTGGCGGGTTGTCCGCGGACCCTGTGCCATCTCGACTTCTGGTCAGCGAACCTGATCATGCGAGCAGATGCGCAGGGCGGGCGGAGCCGTCCGGTGCTGTTGGACTGGTCCTTCACCGGTTGGGGTGCCGTCGGCGAGGACCCCGGCAACCTGGTCCCCGACGTGATGGCCGACCACCAGTTCGCACCGGGCGAGTACGACAGCCTGGACCGCGCAGTCACCGGCGCCTACCTTCACGGGCTCGATCAGGCCGGCTGGCCCCACGATCCGCGTTGGGCACGCCTGGCGATGTGCATCGCGGTGCTCAAGTTCGTGTGGCTTCCAGCAGCGATGGTCGCCTCGGCGGACCACACCGGACCCACGGGCTATGCAGGTCGCCCGGGACTCGAGCTGCACGAGGTGTTCGACCGTCGAGCGAAGGTGCTCATGTCGATGCTCGAACGCATCGACGAAGCGCGGCTCCTATCAGCGGAACTCAGTTCAACAGTGCCGGGTCGTCGAGATGGCGTGGCATCATCGGACCGGGCCGCTCCGCGCCCGTGCCGGTGATCCGGTTGGTCTCGTCGACGAAGACGACCTTCGGCACGTGGGCCTCGGCCTCCTCGGTGTCCATCTCGCCGAAGGTGGCCATGATCACCAGGTCGCCGGGGTTCATCAGGTGCGCAGCAGCGCCGTTGATGCAGACCACGCCGGAACCCGGTGGACCCTCGAGCGCATAGGTCGCGAGGCGGTTGCCGTTGGTGACGTTCCAGATCTGGACCTCCTCGTGTTCGAGGATGCCCGCTGCATCGAGGAGGTCCTTGTCGATCGTGACCGACCCCTCGTAGTGCAGGTCCGCCTGGGTGACGGTGGCCCGGTGGATCTTGCCGAGGAACATGCGTCGGCGCACGG
>CAYVYG010000318.1:0-4317 GCA_964454385.1 uncultured Microthrixaceae bacterium | reverse complement strand
CCAGTGGGTCGATCCCACCCATCGCGGCCTCACCAGTGCCGTCCGTACCGAGCACCCGGTCGAGCACCCCGATCGCAGCCACATCGCAGGGCCGCAGCCCGATGAGCGCCAGGGGACGCTCCGACGGATCGGCCGGTGGGTCACCCGCACCGGCCGATCCACCGGGTTCGGTGACGGTGAAACCGTCGGCACCCATCTCCGCGGCGAACAGGGTCCGGCTCGGCGGATGCTGGCGGCTCTTGGCCGAGCTCGGGCCCACCGCCCATGCGAAGCGTCGTAGGTCCCCCTCGGACAGGGGCACCACCCGGCACTTCCCCGGTGCCTGCTCGAGGGTCACCCCTGATGCGAGGTCTTCAGACGAGCGGATCTCCGTGAGCACGATGGAGTCGTCGCGCACCGTGGGAGCAACGGTGCGGTGACCGGCGGCGATGCCGTCGACGAGGGCACCGAAGCCCTGGTCGTCGATGACCACCGTAGGACGCAGGCCCGCGCTCACCTCCTCACCCTACGCCGACTGCCACACCCTCAGCGCGCGCTCAGCGGCCACGATTAGCATGACCGGCCGTGCCTGTGGCAGAAGCGGCCAGGCCCCGTGGCGGAACGGAGACCCACCTCGTGCCCACATCCGGCAAACGAACCAGCTCCCCGGCTCGCGACGCCCACGACCGGGAGGCCCCATGAGCCACGACGCGATTCCCCCGTCGCCCCGGACAGCGCGGCGACCCAACATCGTCGACTACGACGCCGAGTGTTCGCAGTTCGACTGGGGCGCCGCGGAAGCCCGCTTGGACGGTCTCGCGGATGGCGGACTCAACATCGCCCACGAAGCCGTCGACCGTCACGCCAGGGGCGAGCTCGCGGAGCACGTTGCGCTGCGCTTCCTGCACCGTGACGACACGGTCACCGAGGTGACCTACGCAGAGCTCGCCGAGCGGACCAGCCGGTTCGCGGAGGTGCTCGGACATCTCGGCGTGGAGCGCGGCGAGCGCGTAGTGTCCCTCGCGGGCCGGGTCCCTGAGCTGTACGTGGCCGCGCTCGGCACGCTCAAAGCCGGCGCTGTGTTCTGTCCCCTGTTCTCGGCTTTCGGACCCGAACCCATCCACCAGCGACTGGAGAAGGGCAACGTGGCGGTGCTCGTCACCACCGCGTCGCTGTACCGCCGAAAGGTGAAGGCCCTGCGCGAACGCCTACCCGAGCTGCGCCACGTGCTGCTCATCGATGGCGACGACGATCCCGACGCCGGCGTTCACGACCTCGGCCGGCTGCTCGCGGAGATGCCCGGCGAAGCATCGCCCGCCAGCACCGATCCCGAGGACCCCGCGCTGTTGCACTTCACCTCCGGGTCGACCGGCGCACCGAAGGGGGCGCTGCACGTGCACCGCGCGGTCGTCGCGCACCACGCCACCGGTGGCTATGCCCTGGATCTGCATCCCGGCGACGTCTTCTGGTGCACCGCGGATCCGGGGTGGGTCACCGGCACCTCGTACGGGATCATCTCCCCGCTCACCCACGGCGTGACGGTCATCGTCGACGAAGCCGACTTCGACGCGCGCCGCTGGTACCGGATACTCGCCGAGCAGCAGGTGACCGTGTGGTACACCGCACCGACGGCGATCCGCATGCTCATGCGCGCAGGCGACGACCTGGCCTCCGAAGCCGACCTCTCCTCGCTGGGGATGGTCGCCTCGGTGGGTGAACCGCTCAACCCGGAGGCTGTCGTGTGGGGAGCCGAGGTGCTGGGTCACACGATCCACGACAACTGGTGGCAGACCGAAACCGGCGGGATCATGGTCGCCAACCTCCCCTGCTGCGAGGTGAGGCCCGGTTCGATGGGCCGCCCGCTGCCCGGCATCGAGGTCGCCATCGCGGCGGTCGACGCCGACAACGAACCGGTCGTCGAAGCCGACGGAACCCTCCAGTTGGTCACCGAGGCCGGCAGCGAGGGGATGATCGCCATCCGCACGGGTTGGCCGTCGATGTTCCGCGCCTACCTCCACGACGACGAACGCTATGCCCGGGCCTTCGCCGACGGTTGGTACCTCTCGGGTGACCTGGCCGCGCGCGACGCGGATGGCTACCTGTGGTTCGTCGGCCGCGCTGACGACGTGATCAAGACCGCCGGGCACCTGATCGGGCCCTTCGAGGTGGAGTCCGCGCTGATGGAGCACCCGTCGGTGTCCGAGGTGGGTGTGATCGGCGTACCGGACGAGGTCGCAGGCGACATCGTAAAGGCGTTCGTCACCCTCGCCCCCGGCGTCCAGTGGAACGACGAACTGCGCCTGGAGCTGGTGGGCCATGCGCGGCGCCACCTCGGCGCCGCGGTGGCACCGCGGGAGATCTCGTTCGAACCGCACCTGCCCAAGACCCGTAGCGGCAAGATCATGCGGCGGGTGCTCAGGGCGCGTGAGCTCGGCGAACCCGAGGGCGATCTCTCCACCATGGAGCCCGACCCCGACCAGCCCACAGACCACCAGAGACCAGCCGAGGAGCGCCTCCCATGACCGGTGAACCGCCAACCGTGGACCCCGAGACAGCCCGAAGGCTCCTGCACCAGATGCTGCGCATCCGACGATTCGAGGAACGATGCGTGGAGCTGTACTCGGCAGCGAGGATCCGTGGGTTCCTGCACCTCTACATCGGCGAGGAGGCGGTGGCCACCGGTGTGATCGACCACCTCAACGCCGAGGACGCGATAGTGGCCACCTACCGGGAGCACGGTCACGCCCTGGCCCGGGGACTGTCGATGCGTTCGATCCTCGCCGAGATGTTCGGGCGCCAGGAGGGGTGCAGCCGCGGCCGTGGTGGTTCCATGCACCTCTTCGACGCCGCGACCAACTTCTACGGCGGCAACGCGATCGTGGGCGCCGGGTTGCCGGTGGCGGTCGGGATCGCTCTCGCAGCGCAGCGCACGGGATCCGATGCCATAGCAACGTGCTTCTTCGGGGAGGGCGCGGTTGCAGAAGGCGAGTTCCACGAGTCCCTCAACCTGGCGGCTCTGTGGAACCTGCCGGTGCTGTTCTGTTGTGAGAACAACCTCTACGCGATGGGCACCGCGCTCGCCAGCTCGGAGTCGGACCCCGACATCGCGGTCAAGGCCTCGAGCTACGGCATGGCGGCATGGCCCGTCGACGGCATGGACGTCCTGGCGGTCCACCAGGCAGCCGGGCGGGCGATGGCGAGCATTCGTGGCGGTGCAGGGCCCGTGCTACTGGAGCTTCGCACCTACCGCTTCCGTGCACACTCGATGTACGACCCGGAGCGATACCGCGACCGCGAGGAGGTGGAACGCTGGCGAGAGCGCGACCCGATCGAGACCATGGTCAACGTGATGCGTGAACGCGGCGAGCTCGACGACGACGCCCTCGACGAACTGGAAAGCGAGGTGTCCGCCGAGATCGACGACGCGATCGCGTACGCGGAGGCGGGCACTCTCGAACCGGTCGAGGAGCTGACGCGCTTCGTCTACTCCGAGGGTTCCACCGCGGCTGTCGCACCCGGGGGGACACGATGAGCACCCTCACCTACCGCGAGGCGCTGCGCGAAGGGCTGCGCACCGCGCTGGCCGGCGACGAGCGGGTGTTCCTGATGGGCGAGGACGTCGGCCGCTACGGCGGGTGCTTCGCGGTGAGCCTCGGCCTGCTCGAGGAGTTCGGTCCCGAGCGGGTGCGCGACACCCCGCTGTCGGAATCCGCCTTCGTGGGCGCCGGCGTGGGAGCGGCCATGGCCGGACAGCGACCGATCGTGGAGATCATGACGGTCAACTTCAGCCTGTTGGCACTCGATCAGATCCTCAACAACGCCGCCACCGTGTCGCACATGTCCGGTGGACAGTTCCACGTGCCGCTGGTGATCCGCATGACCACCGGCGCCGGACGTCAACTCGCGGCCCAGCACAGCCACAGCCTGGAGGCCTGGTACGCACACATCCCGGGGCTGAGGATCCTCACCCCCGCCACGGTGACCGACGCGGCCGGGATGCTCCTCAGCGGATTGGAGGACCCGGATCCGGTGCTGATCTTCGAACACGGCGCCTTGTTCTCACTGTCGGGCGAGTTGCCCGATGGACCCGTGCCGGTGGACCTGGACAACGCCATGGTGATGCGAGCGGGCGACGACGTCACCGTCGTGAGCCACGGAGCAGGCGTGCACACCTGTCTGGAGGCGGCCGAGTCCCTCTCCGGAACCGTGGAGATCGAGGTGATCGACCTGCGCACGCTGCGTCCCCTCGACGAGGCGACCCTGCTGGAGTCGGTGGGGCGCACCGGCCGCCTGGTCGCCAGGCCGATGCAGAGCTGGTGCGGCGTCTGGTGCTCAAGG
>CAYVYG010000317.1:0-4325 GCA_964454385.1 uncultured Microthrixaceae bacterium | reverse complement strand
GCCGCGCCAACCAGCCAACAGCGCCACCACCAGGGCAGCCCACTTGGCGACGCTCAGGTACACGAGCGTCCCCGTGGCGAGTTGCGGGAGCAGCTGATAGCCCTGCTGGCCGGAGAACAACACGTACTCGCTGCCCAGCGCCATGGTCGCGAACACCAGTGCTCCGCACACGGCTGCGAGCTCCGGAGCGCGCTCAGAGTACTTGCGGGTCTCCGACCATGCGACGACCCGAAGGGCCCATGCGGTCGGCACGACCAGCAATGCTGCCAGCACCGCCATGGCCAAGAGGTTTCCGCTTCCCGATGCGTCCGAGATGTCCCCGAACCGGAATCCCATGTCGATGGCACCGAAAGGCAGTGCCTTGTAGGCGACGAGCCCGGCCAGGCCCGCCAGCCAATACGGGAGGCTCGAGAGCGCCTTCGGAAGCGATTCGATGGTCTCGGCGCCCCAGGCCTGACGAACCACGTCACGCGCCCGTCCGATCCGCTGCGCGATCCAACCGGCGATACCGCCCAGCAGCCCGGTGAGAGCAGCCTCGAAGCCAACCGGACCGCCGGTGGCCAGTGCGCTCAACGAGTTGACCCAGGTCGCAGGCACAGTGTCCACATCGAGCTGCTCACCGGCCTTCCACTTGGTCAAGACCTGATCGATCGGCTCGGGGTAGTCACCGAGGAAGCGATGACCGAGTCCCACCAGCAACCCACCACCGACTGGAACCGCGAACAACCACCATGAGCGGTAGGGATCCACTCCGAGCGCATCGGGAAGGTCGGTCCACAGCAGATGTATGAGGGTCTCCAGCAACCAGATGAACGCACCGCCGGCAACACCCGCGATCGCACCGCCGACGGCCGCGGTGACCAGCAACGAGAGAACACTGACCGGCTTGTTGGTTCTCACCTGTTCGCTCTGGGGGTCCCGCGCTGGTGGAGTCATCGACGGGCATCCTAGGGACCGGACGAGCGCGGCTGGCGGTCCAGAGGCACTGGGTCAGGCAGCGGTTCTTCGCGGGGGTGCGGGACCGTGGTGGTCCGTGGCGTTCTGGGCGAGGTGCAGCTCCCCGGTCGGACTTCGCAGGACCACCACCTGTTCGCCCGGTTCGAGGTTCGCGCTCTGGGCCCGTCGACGGTGACGTTCCGCCAGATCCGCAGGCAGCTCTCCGATCGACAGGTCGAGAACCACCCACGCTTCGTCGCAGTGAACCAGACCGTGGTGGCGGGGACACAACAGAGCTCCGTTGTCGATGTCGGTCCGCCCGCCGTCCTCCCAGGGAAGGCGGTGGTGAGCGGCGCAGCGCCGAGCGGGCTGATCGCAGCCCGGGAACACGCAACCACCGTCACGGACGATCATCGCCTGCTTCTGAGTCGGGGTGAAGCACCTCACCCGACGCCCGAGGTTCAACGGGTTGCCGGTGCTGTCGATCAGCACCGGCTGGAAGTAGGCGTCGCACAACAACACAGCGGCTACCTGCGGATCCACGAGATCGCCATCGGTGGTGTGCAACCCGGTGGGCAGGCCGTCACGATCCGCGGCCAACGGCAGGATCACAGAGGGCACCGGATGGGACCTCGACGGGTTGGGGTCGGCGCCCCGGCGCAACAGCTCCATCACCGCGCGGGCCCGCAGGACCGTCATCCCTGGCACGGTGATCCCGCTTGCTTCGTGTTCTCGAACAGCGGCGCGGTACTGGCGATCCGTCTCGGTGTTGATGATCGCCTCGGCCTCGACCGCGTTGTGGCCGGACAGCTCCATGAACAGCCGCAGGTTCCCATCGAAGTCGCGGTCCATCGTCGCGGTGTCACGATCCCCGCAATCCGGTTCCGCGCCGTCGGTGTCGACCACAGCCACCAGGCGCCGCAGGAACGCCACGTACACACCGAAGCGGTGGTGCTTCGCGAACCACACGATCTGATCCTGTTGGTCGACCAACGCATCGACCGTGCGCTCGTTGCAGACCCCCGCGAGCGCGAGCACGTGCTCGCTCGATATGACACCATCCCCGAGCGCGTCAGCCATCGAATCGAAACGCTCGAGGGTCCGCGCCACCCGCAGCTCACGACCCACGGCCCGCGGAGCCGAACGGGTCCGGTTGGCCTTCCAGGTCTTGGCACCCACACCCGCGCGCGCCTCGGTGACCCCCAGCGCATCCATGCGGCCCAGGACCGAAGCCGAAACAGCATCCAGGCGACGCCGAGTGGATTCCAGGGCCACCGACGCCGCCATCAACCCGTCACCACCCGGTCCGCTGAAACCCAGCCCCTCGAGATCCACCCCGGCCAGCACGCTATCCATCCCGGCGAGTGCATCGATCATCTGGCGTTCGAGAGCCGCGAGATCACCGAAGCCGACAGGCGCGTGGTCCTCCACGAGAGCCTCGTCGTCGACCTGGGTCGCCAACCACGACCGGAACTCCTCCAACCTCGCGAGACCCGGATCCATCGCACGGGACCCACCACCAGGACCACCACCGGTGGCACCGCGCTCCCCCGGAGAGTCCCACTCGCCGGGGAGCCCGTCGCCGCTGCAGAACATGGGAACCATCATGACCAGGGGGTGTGACATCCACGATGGAAGGGTCTCCGGTCGCCCGGGAATCACCCCACACGGTCAACGGGTGGGGTCCGGCTTTCCACGCACCGAACACACCGCTACGGTCGCCGTTGTGGATGCAACGACCTCGTCGCTGCGCAGGAGGCTCCGAGCGCTGCCCTCCGGCACGTCGATCGGTTGGTCCGCCGCGGTGGCCATCCCGGTGGCATGGGCGATGATCGCCGGCCTGTGGACACCACGAGGGCCCCTCACCACCGGCGAGGTGCTCGCGGCCATGGTCATCGGCGCGCTCGTGGGCTTCGTCGCGGGGTTGGCCTGCGCCAGCCGCTGGGCGATGCTCGCGTCGCCGATGGTGTTCGTGATCGTGTTCGAGGTCATGCGGATCGGCCACTCGGGGCCCACGGTCGACGCGCCTGCGTTCAGCCTGTACGGAACCTTCGCGTTCGTCGTGGGCCGTGGCTTCCACGGGCTGGTCGGGCTCGCCCCGATGGTGCTCGGCGCCGCGTTCGGTGCCGGCGCCGCTCGCTGGGCGACAGGCGCAGGCGACACGACAGCCGCAAGCGACATCTCCGCCGAAGCCGACACGACGGGCACACAAGCCCTCGACGCACCGCGCCCACCGTCCGGTGGGGCGACGGTCCGCCGAATCGTCGCGATCACAGCCGCGGTAGCGCTGGTCGCCCTCGCCGCACTCGTCGCGCGGCCGGCCGGCACCGAAGCGATCACTACCGCGGAGGGTGACCTGTCGCCCGGGAGCATCGCCGAGCTCACCACCGTCGAGGCCGGTGGCAAGGAGCTCGGCATGATGATCCGCGGTGACGACGTCGACAACCCGGTGGTCCTGTTCCTCGCCGGCGGACCGGGGGGTTCCGAGCGCGGAGCGATGCGCAACCACCTGCAGGGCCTCGAGGAGTCCTTCGTGGTGGCCACCTGGGACCAGCGCGGTGCGGGGACCTCGTATGCGGCGCTCGATCCGACCTCGACGATCGGCCTCGAGGGCTACGTGGAAGACACGATCGAGGTCACGAACGCGCTTCGCGAGCGCTTCGACGAGGACCGGATCTATCTGCTCGGCCAGTCCTGGGGCAGCACCCTCGGTGTGCTGGCGGTGCAGCGGGCACCCGAGTTGTACCGGGCGTACATAGGAACCGGGCAGATGGTCTCCCAGCGCGAGACCGACCGCATCTTCTATGCCGACACCCTCGAGTGGGCGCGCAGCGTCGGCGACGATGCGCTGGTGGAGGAGCTCGAAGAGATAGGCCCACCTCCATATGACGGGATGCTCCCCTACGAGACCGCGCTCGCGCACGAACACGACGTCTATCCCTATGACCACTCCCCCAACTCCGAGGGCGAGGCCGGGTTCTCTGAGAACTTCATCGTGCCCGAGTACACCCTCACCGACCAGGTCCACCTGCTCGCCTCGTTCATGGACACCTTCGCCGCGCTGTACCCGAAGCTCCAGGACATCGACTTCCGCGAGACCGCCACCGACTTCGAGATGCCGATGTTCTTCGTGCAGGGCGCGCACGAAGCCGGCGGACGCGCGGCGCTGTTCGATGAGTGGTACCCGATGATCGACGCACCGATCAAGGACCTCGAGGTGCTCGGGACCTCGGGACACCGTCCGCTGTTCGAACAACCCGATGAGTTCGTGGACTACATGACCGACACCGTGCTCGCCGAGACCTCCCCCCGATGATCCGACGTCGAGGAAGATGGCCCCCATGACTTCGACCGCCAATTGACTCTCGGTAAAGATCGTGTCTTGCAAG
>CAYVYG010000316.1:0-4346 GCA_964454385.1 uncultured Microthrixaceae bacterium | reverse complement strand
GCGAGCCGCTGTTCCACCTCCCGGTCATGGATCGCTCTTCTGGCGGCGAGCTCCTTGCGGGCGGCCTCGACTACCGCCGGCAGCGCTTCGCCGAGCGCCGTGGTGTCGATCGGCGCGTCCGGGTTCGCCATCGCCGGTCCGACACCGGCATCGCGCAGCACGTCGAACATCTCAGCGATGGCCCATTTCGAGGTGCCCGACGTGGCCGCCGGGTCGGGTGTGAGCGCCAGCCACTCGACGAGCTGGGGGCTGCCGCGGCCGTTGGACCACAGGCCCTGCACGCAGTAGGTGGGTTGGGTGACCGAAGCCGTGATCACAGGTGCCTGGTTGCGTCCGACCATCACCAGCACCTTGTCGACCAGCCACTCCACGATCGGATGCAGCGGTGAGAGGTGACCGACATCGGGCCACTGGGAATCGCTCGCAGCACGGGCGGCTGCCAGCCGGACCTCGGCCACATGGGGATCGGCGGTCAACTTGAGGCGTTCTGTGATGTGTTGTTCCCGCAGGTAGCTCTGCGGCAGGGCCGACATGCGCTGGACGAGATCGGCGGGCGGAGTGATCGAGAAGAACGTCGGGTCGGCAGGGTCACCGCTGCGCTCGAGTTTCGTGGGGTCGGCGATGGCGACGTGCATCGCTTCCTCGACGAAGTCGACGGTTGATCCGAACAGCGACGGGGGAGTGGCGTCGGTCACCGGGTCGGTTCCGGTGCCACCGCGCAGCAGGGTCATCAGGTCGAACTCGTCGGTGGGTTCGGCGGGGATCACGGTGTCGGGATCGGCGCCGTCGCGCAGCGCCTTCGCGATGGCGTCCTCTTCGAGGTCGGCCGAATGCAGACCGAGCAGCGACCCCGACTCGCCGAACGCACGGTGGGCCTCGTGTTCACGGTGCAACAGCCGTGACAGCACTCTGACATCCCCGGTCGAGGACGAATCCGCCGGGGTGACCACGAGGGCACGGATGTCGGGTCGGTTGCGCTGTCCGTAGCGGTCGATGCGGCCGTTGCGCTGTTCGATCGTGATGAGCGACCACGGCAGGTCGAAGTGGATCAGGTGGTGGCACTCGCGGTGCAGGTTCACACCCTCAGAGGCCATGTCGCCGGTCAACAGGAGCCGCACCGGCGACCCGGCGAGGCCGAACTCCTCGATGACGTCCATCTGCTTGGTGTCGGCCAGACGGCCGTGCAGCACCCGCACCGCCTCTGGTGCGAGCCCGAGCCGGTCGGGCACCTCCCGCGCGAGCCAGTCGAGGGTGGCGATGCGCTCCGAGAACACCACCGCTCGGGTGGTCGAGCCGTCGCCGAGGCCGATCTGTCGGAGCTGCTCGACCAGGGCGGTGAGCTTCGCGGCGTCGGTGTCGTCGACCTCGACGGCACGGGCCCGCTCGCCGAGGCGTTCGAGTGCACGGTCCTCCGGGGCGCGCTCGGGGTCGATCAGCTCACCGGTCGGGTCGCGCAGGTTCGCGCGACGGTTGCGGATGGTCTCCGCGAGCGCCCGATGCGAGCTGAGCGCAGACTTGAACAGCGTCCACGGGAACAGGCTCGATCCCTTGCCGGTCACCGGTGCCGAGCTTCCCTCGGGAGGGTGGGTCCAGGTGTCCGCCAGTTCGGTGAAGACCGCCTCTTCGGCCGCGGTGGGTTGCACCGCCACCGCGGTCGGTTCGAGTCGGTCGGCCCAGTCGGCCCCCACCTCCGCGGCGACCTCCTCGTGGGCCTTGTGACGGCGGATGTAGAGGTGCTCGATCTGGGTGTGGTCGATGTTCTTGGGATCGGCGATGGCCGTCGGATCGAGCAGACGGACCAGTTCCGCGAAGCTGTCGGGGTCGCCGTTGTGGGGCGTGGCCGAGGTGAGCAGCAGCGCTTCGGTGCGCGGAGCGAGCACCCGGGCCAACTGGTTGTTGAGGGTGCCGCGGTTGACCAGGTTGTGGCACTCGTCGATCACCACCGCGTCCCAGTGGATGCCCTCGAGGTGGTGGCGGTAGCGGCCCGCGTTCTTGAGGGTGTCGATCGAGATGATCGCCCGGCGGTAGTAGGTGAACGGGTTGCGGTTCGCGGGGATCCTGCGGCGCACCTGCTGGATGCCCTCGGAATCGAGGCGCACCAGTGGGATCGCGAAGCGGGTCCACAGCTCGTGTTGGAACTGCTCGAGGATGTGGCGGGGTGTGACCACCAGGATCCGTTCTCCACGGCCCCGCCGGATCAGCTCCGAGAGGATCAGTCCGACCTCGAGGGTCTTGCCGAGACCCACCGAGTCAGCGATCAACAGGCGCGGCTGGAGCCCGACGAGTGCCTTGTGGGCCGCCCGGCGCTGGTACTCGAGGCGGTGAAGGAGCTGGTCACCGGCGACGGCGAGGTCGGTGTCGGTGGAGGGCACCGGCGTCTTGCGGATGACCGACTCCAGGTAGAGGCGCGAACCCGAGAAGTTGGGTGTGGTGTCGGGCACGAGGACCGTGTGCTCGGGACGCAGCGGCTCGATCACATCGAGGTTCGTGAAGAATGTGGCGGGCCGGTCACGCACCAGCGACGAGGTGCCGATGCAGCGCACCATCATCCCGTCCGACGGTGTGTGCTGGGTGGAGCGGACCAGCCACTCCTCGTCGCGCACCACCACCTGGGCGCCGCTCGCGATGAGCGGCAACATGGCGTTCGGGGTGGACTTCAACGCCACGTTCCCGGGTGGGATCCGGGCGTCGCGGATTCACTCGGCAGTTGTCGGTGTGCGCGTGTCACCGGCGTTCGGTCGACGGTCCCCTTCATCGGTGGCCATGGTACTGAGTACGGCATACGGTTCCTGCTGCCTCCAGCGGTATCCCGACGCTCGATGGCACGTGCCACCGAGTCATCCGACGTGTCAGGCGGGAGGGGTCAAGAAAGGACACCTCAGGCCACCAGACGCACTCATGGCACGATCGAGAGTGGCAAGTGGCGCCGCGAGCTCCTCGGCCAACGCCACGTAGCAGGCGTCGTAGATCGTGAGGTTCTTGCGTAGTTCCCAGGATCTCGATGCGAGCGGCAGGTGGTCGAAGTAGTCGATGTCGAGATCGATGAGATCGTGGTGTGCCAGCGAGGCCACGTCGGTGGTGATCTCACCGGCCAACTCCAGGCGGCGGAGGATGTTCGCAGTCTCGACGAACAACAGATGGGGTGCTGCCAATCGGTTCCCGCCCACGAGATCCTCCGCCCAACGGCCTGCTGATCCCGTGTCGACGAGCGCGGCTACCAGAGAGGAAGCGTCTGGGACAACGATCACCGGCGATCCGCGTCACGGAGTGCGAGCAGCGTCTCGATGTGGACCTCGGCTCCCGTGGCTCTCTTGCGGGACCGGATCCGCTCGCGCACTTCGTCGGGCGAAGGTCGGGACGCCAGATCGATGAGTTCCATCCGCAGGTACTCCTGGAGCGAGCGACCCGACAGCGCGGCACGGGCTGCCAGCCGGTCACGAGCATCCTCGGGCACGTTGCGAACCGTGATCGACGTCATGCATGCATTGTAATGCTGGTGCTGGCATTGTGCAGTACCTCCGTTCGAGACGGACGCGAGGTCAGCTGAAGCGGAACCTCGTCACGTCGGCGGGGAAGTCGAACCACGCCATAGCCCTGGTGGGTGTGAAGCGCATGAGGCCACCAGCCTCTTCGCCCTCCCAGGCGTCGGGCGCGGGGGAGTAGCCGGACTCCGAGTACTTGGTGGTCATCGCCTCTGAGATCCGTTCGCCGAGCTCGAGCCCCGGCGGATCAGCGGCTCCCGAGGTGCCCTCGAGGATCACCGCCTCCCAGCCGTCCTCGAGATGCAGGGTGCATGCCGGGTTCGCACACAGGTTCCGGGCGTGCACGGTGCTCGGCGCGCCGTCGTAGTAGAGCCCGCCGTCGAGCCACACCCCCCAGCGCGGCACGACGTGAGGGCGCCCATCGCTGTGGGTGGTGGCCATCCAGTACTGCTTCGAGCGGACCAGGCGTCGCTCGACGCGGTCCCAGTCGAGAAGACCCTCGTCGGAGTCCGGTACGCCGTATCCGTCGGGCATCTCGGGCCGGTCACGCTCGAAGTCGGTCATCGTCCGATGATCGCCGTGTTCATGAGGGTTGGCAACCGGCTCGATGGTGACCGGTCGGCGGTCTAGCGTGGAGGCTCCCAACCCCGAGGTGCCAGCTCGAATCCGTCGTATCGGAACTCCGGCACGACCACGCATGTGACCAGCGACCACGCACCGGTGCTGCGCGCACGCTGCCACTCGTGTGGCTGGACGACCGCCTGGAAGGCGACCCCGTGGAAGCTGACCTTCTGGAAGCCTGCCGGGCGGCCGATCAACTCGGTGCGCAGTCCCTCTTCGGGTGACCAGCGGCTCAACTCGAGA
>CAYVYG010000315.1:0-4358 GCA_964454385.1 uncultured Microthrixaceae bacterium | reverse complement strand
TCATCGGCTCGCTGCTGTTGCTGCTGCCCGCCTCGACGGCGCCGGGCGAGTCCACAAGCGTCCTCGACGCCGCCTTCACCGCGACTTCGGCGGTGTGCGTGACCGGCCTGACCGTGGTCGACACCGGAACGCACTGGAGCGGCTTCGGCCAAGCGGTGGTCCTGGCTCTGATCGAGCTCGGCGGGATCGGTTTCATGACGATCGCATCGCTCATCCTCCTGGCGGTCTCGCGTCGACTCGGCCTGCGCCAGACGATGGTGACCCGCACAGAGCGCGGGTCACTGGCGCTGGGTGACGTGCGCAGGGTGCTGGTGCGTCTGGCAGTCATCACCGCGTCTGTGCAGGGCAGCGTCGCCGCCTGGCTCGCGCTCCGACTGTGGATCAGCTACGACGAGCCGGCGGGCGCCGCGATCTGGTCGGGTGCGTTCCATTCGATCTCGGCGTTCAACAACGCCGGGTTCTCGCTGTACGCCGACTCACTCACCCGCGTGAGGGCTGATCCCGGGGTGTTGATCGCGATCATGTTGGCGATCATCATCGGCGGACTGGGCTTCCCGGTGCTGGCCGACCTCGACCAGCGGATGCTGCGCACCGGTCAGAGCAGGCGGCGGCGACTCACCCAGCGATGGGACGCCCTCACCCTGCACTCGAAGGTGACCCTCACCACCACCGGCGCGCTGCTGGTCGGCGGCACTCTGGTCCTCGCCATCCTCGAGTGGACCAACCCCGCGACGCTCGGCCCCATGGGAGTCGCCGGCAAGGCGCTCAACGCGACCTTCGCCGCTGTCACGCCGCGCACAGCGGGGTTCAACACCATTGCTGTGGGTGACATGCATCCCGCGTCGCTGCTGTTCACGATCGGACTCATGTTCATAGGCGCCGGCTCCGCGGGCACCAGCGGCGGGATCAAGGTTGGGACCTTCGCGATCCTCGCGATGGTCATCTGGTCGGAGCTGCGCGGCGAGCGGGAACCCACGGGGTTCCGCCGGCGGATACCGGCTGCGACCCAGCGCCAGGCGATCACCGTCGCTCTGCTCGCGGTCGCACTGGTCGTGGGTGGCGCGGTTGGCCTGCTCGCATCACGCGACACAGCGCTCGGAGCGGCGTTGTTCGAGACCGTCTCCGCGTTCGGCACCGTCGGGCTGTCCACCGGTGTCACACCTTCGCTCGACGTATGGGACGACTTGATCCTGATGGCGTTGATGCTCGTGGGGCGCGTCGGGCCGATAACCCTCGGAGCAGCACTCGTGCTGCGGCGACGACCTACGGTATCGAGGGTTCCCGAGGAGGCTCCGCTCATTGGCTAGGCAGGCACGCACATCCACCGTTGTCGTGGTCGGGCTGGGGCGCTTCGGCAGCGCTCTGGCCGAGGAGCTCTACGACGAGGGCCATGAGGTGATGGGCATCGACAGCGAGGACGCGCTCGTGCAGGCATGCGCGGAGTTCCTCACCTTTGCCGAGGTCTGCGACGCGACCAACATCGACTCGCTGCGCCAGCTCGGAGCCGCGGACGTGCAGCGAGCGGTGGTGGCCATCGGCGACTCGTTGCAGGCGAGCATCCTGGCCACCGCGAACCTCGCCGAGCTGGGGGTGCCGGAGATCTGGGCCAAGGCTCTCAACAACCAACACCGGATGATCCTCGAGCGCATCGGGTCACACCACATCGTGTTCCCCGAGGGCGACGCGGGCCGCCAGGTTGCCCACAGGATCAGCAGTCAGGTCAAGGAGTACGTCGAGCTCGACGAGGGCTTCGTGCTGGCCGAGCTGACCGTCCCGGATTCCTTCGTCGGCATGACCGTCATGGAAGCCGGTATGCGCGAGGCCTACGGCGTGTCGGTGGTGTGCCACAAGCCCGGCACCGGCACCTTCGAGGTGACCACCGGCCACACGGTGTTCGGTGCCGGGGACCTGATCGTCGTGGCCGGGCCCGAAGCCGCGATCGATCGGTTCGCCCGGCTCGCGAGCCAGGGCTCCTGAGCAGGACCCGTAGCATCGACCACATGGACCTGGGCATCACCGGCAGACGGGCAGCGATCGCGGCGGCCAGCGCGGGACTCGGCCTCGCCGTTGCCGAGTCGCTCACCGCAGCGGGGGTCCGAGTGGCGGTGTGCGGACGTGACCCCGACCGATTGGACGACGCGCGCGACGCCCTGGCGGCCGTTGCGGCAGCTCCGTCGCCGGATGCCACCGAGGTGCTGCCACCGGTCGCCCTGTGCGCGGACGTCTCGACGAGCGATGGAGCGGCCGGTTTCGTGAACGAGGCCGCCAAAGCGCTCGGTGGCCCGATCGAGATCCTCGTCTGCAATGCCGGCGGACCTCCGCCCGGCACTCCCTCGACCACCGGGCTCGGCGAGTACCGCCGCGCACTCGAGGCGAACTGCCTCTCGTCGATCGCCATGTGCCAGGCCGCTGTACCGGCGATGCGCGAGGCCCGCTGGGGGCGGATCCTGGGGATCACCTCGATCGGGGCACGCCAACCGATCGTCGGCCTGGCCGCCTCGACGGTCGCCAGGGCGGCGGTGACCGCCTACCTCAAGATGCTGGCCGTCGAGCTCGCGCCCGAGGGCGTCACGGTCAACAACCTGCAACCCGGGGTGCACAGCACGCGGCGGATCACCGAGCTGACAGGTGGACAGAAGGACGCTCTCGTCTCCGGGGTACCCGCGGGCGATCTCGGCGACCCCGATGACTTCGGAGCCGTGGCGGCGTTCCTGTGCTCACAACAGGCGCGCTTCACCACCGGGATCGGTCTGCACGTCGACGGAGGCGCCTACCAGGGCCTGCAGTGACCGCAGCGGCCAGGGGATCCGTTCAGGGGGATCCGATCATCGCGGGAACCAACCGATCGAAGGGCCAGGTGTCGGGCATCACCAGGCCCGCGGTCGCAGGGGGCAGGATCGTGTAGGACTCCTCGCCCTCGCGCACCAGGCCGAGGTCGCGCCGCGCGAGCCGCTCGATCGTAGAGGGCTCCCCGATCCGGTCCAGGCGCTCCTGCAGGTCCCGGTTGTCGGCGCGGATCGCCTCCAGGTTCGACTCCGCGTCGGTGATCTCGCGGCGTTGTGCCCACCAATCCCCCACCGGAGCCGCCAAGATCACCACGCCGATCGAACCGAGGACCACGAGTGCGACCGCGCGACGCAGAGCGACCGGAACCGCTGCCACCCTGGCACGCAGCGCGTCGATCACCGCCGTGCACCCCTGGGAGCCAACGCCGCGTGGCCCGGGAACACCGCGGCGTCACCGAGGGTCTCCTCGATGCGCAGCAACTGGTTGTACTTGGCAACCCGATCCGAGCGCGCGGGGGCGCCGGTCTTGATCTGGCCGCAGTTGGTGGCCACCGCGAGGTCGGCGATCGTGACGTCCTCGGTCTCCCCGGAGCGGTGCGACATCACCGCGGTGTAGGCGCTGGAACGGGCCATCTCCACGGCCTCGAGCGTGCGCGTCAGCGTACCGATCTGGTTGACCTTGATGAGGATCGAGTTCGCGACTCCCGAGTCGATCCCACGCCGCAACCGCTCGGTGTTGGTCACGAACAGGTCGTCACCCACGAGCTGGACCCGGTCGCCGATGCGCTCGGTGAGTTGCGCCCAACCGTCCCAGTCCTCCTCGGCCATGCCGTCCTCGATCGAGCAGATCGGATAGCGGTCGCAGAGGTCGGCCAGGTACTCGGCGAACCCACCCGCATCCAGGCTGCGGCCCTCCCCCGCGAGGACATAGGCCCCGTCGGAGAAGAACTCAGTCGATGCCGGGTCCATCGCTATGGAGATCTCCTCGCCCGGTGTCCTCCCGGAGCGTTCGATGGCTTCTGTCAGCAGCTTCACCGCGTCCTCGTTGGACGCGAGGTCGGGTGCGAAGCCGCCCTCGTCGCCGATGGCGCTCGACAGCCCCCGCTCGGACAACACCCCTGCGAGCGTGTGGTAGCACTCGGCGCACCAGCGCAACGCCTCGCTGAACGAGGCCGCCCCGAGGGGCATCAACATGAACTCCTGCAGATCGACGTTGTTGTCGGCGTGCTCACCACCGTTGATCACGTTCATCATCGGCACCGGCAGGGTCGCCGCATTGGTCCCACCGACGTAGCGGAACAACGGAACCTCGAGCTCACCGGCGACCGCCTTCGCAGCGGCCAGCGAGACGCCCAGAGCGGCGTTGGCCCCCATGTCGGCGAAGTTGTCGGTGCCGTCGATCGACGCCAGCACCGCGTCCAGGCCCCGCTGGTCGAGGGCGTCGAAGCCGACCAGCGCATCGGCGAGCTCGCCGTTGACGTTGCCGACAGCCCGGAGAACACCCTTGCCCCGGTAGCGCTTCTCGTCGCCGTCGCGCAGCTCCACCGCTTCGAAGGCGCCGGTCGATGCCCC
>CAYVYG010000314.1:0-4389 GCA_964454385.1 uncultured Microthrixaceae bacterium | reverse complement strand
CGGATCAGGCAGGCCCGGATCAGGCAGGCCCGGATCAGGCAGGCCCGGATCGGGCAGGCCCGTGTCGGAGTCGAACCGCTTCGTGGGTTGTGACGGTGGCCCGGTACCGTGACTCGGGTGAAACGATCGGTGAACGTCGGTGTGCTGGGTTGCGGGAACGTCGGCGCAGCGCTCATAAGCCTGGTGCAGGAGCGCGCGGATGACATCGAGGCGCGAACGGGCCTGCGCCTGGAGGTGACCCGCGTCGCGGTGCGCTCGCTGTCCAAGGAGCGTGATGTGGCCCTTCCCGCCAAGGTGTTCACCACCGATGCCAACGAGGTGGTCAACGACGAGGACGTGGACCTGGTCGTAGAGGTGATCGGTGGGATCGAACCGGCCCGTGAGCTGATACTCACCTCGCTCGCCGCCGGGAAGGCCGTGGTGACGGCCAACAAGGAGCTGCTGGCGAACCACGGAGCCGAGCTGTTCGCGGCCTCCGACGACGCCGGGGTCGACCTGCTGTTCGAGGCCGCGGTCGCGGGCGGGATCCCGCTCATCCGCCCGCTACGGGAATCGCTGGTGGGGGAGGACGTCTCGCGCGTGATGGGCATCGTGAACGGCACCACCAACTACATCCTCACCAAGATGACCGAGGAGGGTTGGAGCTACAGCGAGGCGCTCGCGGAGGCGCAGAGCCTGGGTTACGCGGAACGTGACCCTACAGCAGACGTCGAGGGCTTCGACGCGGGTGCGAAGGCTGCGATCATCGCGACGATCGCGTTCGGCCAGAAGGTGGTCGCCGGCGACGTGAGCCATGAGGGGATCTCCGGGATCACCCCCACCGACATCGACTTCGCGCGCCGCCTCGGCTACCAGATCAAGCTGCTGGCCCTGTGCGACCGCCTCGACGACGGTTCGGTGGCCGTGCGGGTGCATCCCACGATGGTTCCCGATCAGCACCCGCTCGCCTCGGTGCGTGACAGCTTCAACGCGGTCTTCGTCGAGGGCGATGCCGTGGGTGACCTCATGTTCTTCGGACGTGGCGCTGGCGGGTACCCGACGGCTTCGGCGGTGCTGGGCGACGTGGTCGACGCGGCCGCGAACCTCGCCAAGGCGACCCACGCGTCGCTCGGCAGCTTCGCGAAGGCGAAGGTCCGCCCGATCGACGACCTGACCTACCGCTACTACCTCAACCTCGAGGTGCAGGATCGCCCCGGGGTGCTCGCCTCCGTGGCCGGGCTGTTCGGCGGCCACGGTGTGTCGATCCGCTCCATGGAGCAGCAGTCCATCGACGAGGACGCCGGGGACTCACAGGCCAGGTTGATCTTCATCACCCATGAAGCCAAGGAGTCCGACGTGCGCGCCACGCTCGCGGAGTTGCGGGGGCTCGACGCGGTGACCTCGGTCGGCTCGGTGCTGCGGGTGATCGGTTCCGACTGATGCGCTATGTGTCCACCCGGGGGAAGGCCCCGGCCCTCGGCTTCGCGGACGTGCTGCTCGGGGGCCTCGCACCCGACGGCGGGCTCTACGTGCCCGAGAGCTGGCCCCGGCTCGCGCCGCTCGAGGACTTGGCCGAGCTCGACTACCCCGGCCTCGCAGCCGAGATTATGTGGTCCTTCGTGGACACCTCCGGGGATGGATCGGGTCCTGATGGCCCATCCGACCCCGATGACCGGGCCTTGGAGATAACCCGGGCGGATCTCGACGCGATGTGCGCGTCGGCCTATGCCACCTTCGACACGACCGAGGTCTGCCCGCTGCGGCGTCTGGGCGACATCTGGTTGATGGAGCTCTTCCACGGGCCGACGCTCGCCTTCAAGGACGTGGCGTTGCAGGTCGTCGGCAGGCTGTTCGACCACGTGCTGACCGGGCGCGGTGAAACCGTGACGATCCTCGGTGCCACCTCCGGTGACACCGGGTCGGCGGCGATGAGCGCGTTCGGGGGCCGCGATCACACCGAGTGCGTGATCCTGTTCCCCGAGGGGCGGACCTCGGAGGTTCAGCGGCGCCAGATGACGACGATCCGCCACGCCAACTGCCATGCGGTGGCGGTGTCGGGGACCTTCGACGACTGCCAGGACCTGGTGAAGTCCGCGTTCGGGGATCCAGGTTTCCGCGAAGAGGTGCACCTCGGAGCGGTGAACTCGATCAACTGGGGACGGGTCATGGCCCAGATCGTCTACTACGTCTGGGCGTACCTGCGCGTCGGGGGGGACGGCTCACCGGTGAGCTTCTGTGTGCCCACCGGGAACTTCGGCAACGTGCTCGCGGGATGGGCGGCCAAGCAGATGGGCCTGCCGATCCACAGGTTGATCGTGGCCTCCAACCGAAATGACATACTCACCCGAGCGCTGAGGGCCGGAGACCTCTCGACCCGTGAGGTCGTGCCCACCTCCTCGCCGTCGATGGACATCCAGGTCTCGTCGAACTTCGAGAGGCTCCTGTTCGAGATCCTCAGGCGTGACGGCGCGGCGACAGCAGCGATGCTCGAGCGGTTCCGCTCCGAGGGCGCCGTGGTGCTCGACGATCAGCTGTTGGGTGCGCTGCAGGCCGACTTCGACGCAGGCCGCCTCGATGACCGCCAGGTGGCCGCGGTGATCGAGGAGGTCCACCGCGAACACGGCGTGCTGGTCGATCCCCACACCGCGGTGGGCATCGGCGTCGGACGGAACCTCGCCGGGGACTCCGCAACACCCCTCGTCTGCCTCGCCACCGCTCATCCGGCGAAGTTCCCCGAAGCGGTTGCCGAGGCGGCGGGAGTGGAACCGCCGGTCCCTGCGCGCCTGGCCGAGGTCCTCGAGCGTCCTGAACGGGTGCGCCACGTCGACGACGACCTGTCTGCGGTACAGAACCTGGTGCGGCGGGTGCTTGCAGATCGCCGGTGAGCACAGCTACATTGATGTCTGTCGTCTCCGGCGGGGGCTAGGACGGCGATCCGATTGGCAGCGGTTGTGGTTCCTCAGAGCCACCACCACACGGCAGAGCGTGTTGCACAACCTGCTGGGACGGTCGGGTCAGTCCTTCGGCCCGTACGAGCAATGCGCTCCTCGATCCCGATCCCGAGCCCGTTCGCCGTGCCACCGGTACCCCCGACGACCCGATCCGGTCACATGGACCCGGATCAGCCAACTCCGAAGAACGGAGATCATCGTGAGTGTTGACCTGCAGAGCCTCGAGCGCAAGGACCGCGCCGAGCTCGCCACCATCGCCCAGGCCCTGGGCGGCAAGACCACGAGTCGCACCAAGAAGGCCGACATGGTCAAGATGATCCTCGAGCTGTCCGGTGTGGCGGATGCCACTTCGACGGGCGCGTCCGGGACATCCGCTGGGGATGGCTCCGCCGAGGACCGAGCGAGGGGCACCAACGGCAACTCGGCGGATCAGCGCTCGCAGGCCGGCGGTGACCGTGGCGACAGCGCCGGTTCGCGAAGCGGAGCGCCGGCGTCGGCCGACGGTGGTGACGCGGACGCCGCGAATCCCTCCGATGGATCCGCAACCGCCACGTCGGGATCCGGCGGCCGGCAGGCCGCTTCCGGCGGATCCTCCCATGGTGGCGACGCCGGTCACCGCAGCGCCGACCGCCAGAGCGGCGACAGCCAACAGCGCAAGCAGCAACAGGCCAGTCAGCCACAGGCCAGTCAGCCACAGGCCAGCCAGCAACAGGGCAGCCAGCAACAGGGCAGCCAGCAACAGGGCAACCAGCAACAGGGCAACCAGCAACAGGGCAAACAGCAACAGCAGGGCAACCAGCGCGGCGCCGGGTCCGACAAAGCCGACACCCGCAACGATCAGGGCTCGAAGCAGGATGGCTCCAAGCAGGAGGCCAAACAGGGTGGCGGGGGCGACGATCCCGAGCCCGGCAACCGCAAGGGCCGGCGGCGTCGCGGGCGCAACCGCAACCAGCGCGACGAGGCCGCGGAGGCGCAGTGGGACGGTGAGCCGGTAGCGGTGGCGGGCCTGTTGGATCTCCGTGACGACGGTTATGGGTTCCTGCGGGTGAACGGGTACCTCCCGAGCAAGGAGGACGTCTACGTCTCGGTCAAACAGGTTCGCCAGCTCGGCCTGCGCAAGGGCGACCACCTGGAAGGTGCTTCGAGGCCAGCGAACCGCCAGGAGAAGAACCCTGCGCTGCTGCGCATCGACAAGGTCAACGGCGAGGAACCCGAGTCGCAGCGCAAACGGCCCCGGTTCGAGGACCTCACCCCTTTGTTCCCCGATCAGAAGCTCTCACTCGAGCGTGCCGACCAGCCCCTCGACATGACCTCGCGGATCATCGACCTGATCGCGCCGATAGGCAAGGGTCAGCGCGGTCTGATCGTCTCACCCCCCAAAGCGGGCAAGACCACGATCATGAAGACGATCGCCAAGTCGATCGAGGCGAACAACCCCGAGGTCCACCTGATGGTCCTG
>CAYVYG010000313.1:0-4392 GCA_964454385.1 uncultured Microthrixaceae bacterium | reverse complement strand
CAGCACCTCATGGACCCAGCAGAACGATCCCCGGATCACACCGTTCGGCCGCCTGTTGCGACAGAGCCATCTCGACGAGCTCCCCCAGGTGATCAACGTGTTGAAGGGTGACCTCTCCATAGTCGGCCCCCGCCCGGAACAGCCCCACTACGTCGCTGAGCTCTCCGCGAAGCTTGCGTTCTATGATCTGCGCCACTTGGTGCAACCCGGCCTGACCGGGTGGGCCCAGGTCAAGTACGGCTACGCAGGTGACGAACGTGATGCCCTCGAGAAGCTCCAGTACGAGTTCTTCTACCTCCAGAACCAGAGCCTCGGCTTCGACAACCGCATCATCCTGCGCACCCTGCGCGCGATGATCGGCGGACAGGGACGCGGAAGGTGAGCAGCGGCCCCGCGGTCACGGTGCTCGTGCCGATGCGCAACGAGGAACAGCACATCCGACGTTGCCTCGCCCACGTGGTCGACCAGGATCTGGCGGGTGCCATCATCGACGCCGACATGGGATCCGACATGGGATCCGACACGCACGGGTCGATCACGGCCGCGGACCTCGAGATCATCGTCGTCGACGGAAACTCGATCGACGGCAGCGCACAGGCCGCGAAGGACTTCCTGGCCGAGAACCACGACGGCCCCTGGTCCGTGCTGGACAATGCGTCGGGGACCACGCCCGCGAACCTGAACCTGGGCCTGGTAGCGGCCCGAGCACCCTTGTTGTGCCGCGTGGACGCGAGGAGCCTCATACCCCGCAACTACGTGCGCAACTGCATCTCGGTCCTGGAGCAGAACCCCCAGGTGAAGGTCACCGGTGGTCGACAGCTCGCCATCGCGCCATCCGATTCGTTGATCGGCGCCGGCATCGGTCGGGCGCTCAACAACCGTTTCACGATGGGAATGTCACGTTACCGCCGCGGCGCCGGCAGCGGGCCTACCGACACCGTCTACCTCGGAGCGTTCCGCACCGAGGAGCTGCGTGCCGCCGGCGGATGGAACGAGGACTTCGCGACCAACCAGGACTTCGAGCTCAACCGGCGCATGTCTCGCCTCGGCACCATCTGGTTCGATGCCTCGATCCCGGTCGAGTACATACCCCGGGACAACATCGCGGACCTGTGGCGCCAGTACCGTCGCTTCGGGAACTGGAAGGTCCACTACTGGCGGGTCACCAGCGATCGCCCCCAGGTCCGACAGGCGGTGCTTATCGCGGCGCCGCCACTCGCGGCAGCGGGTTGGATGGCCACCCTCGCGGCCACACGGGGTCTGCGGCGTGCGGCGTTGTGCACCGCCCCGCTGATCGCGGCAGCCCTTGTCGACGAGGTGGGAAGCGAGGTCGCTCCCCGGTCGCCCGCGATCCGGGTGACCGCCAGTGCAGCGTCGGCAGCGGTGGCACTCGGTTGGTGGAGTGGCGTGGCTGAAGCGATGCTGCGGCGCAACGACGGCGAAGCCCGCTCTCTCACAGCTGGCGGAGCCGATGTCGGGCGCTGACCGCAGGCCGCTACGGGTTGCGCACTTATCGTCGGTCCACGCCGCGAGCGACACCAGGATCCTCATGAAGGAGTGCGCGACCCTCGCCGATGCCGGCTACGACGTCGTGTTGGTCGCGCGCCGGACCGAGGACGCGCCTGTCACCATGACCCAACTGGTCGAAGCACCCCGGTCCCCGGGACGCCTGGCGCGGATCCTGACGAGTGGACGGCGCATGTACGACGTCGCCACGTCGATCGATGCCGACATCTACCACCTCCACGACCCCGAGCTGCTTCCCACCGCACACCGACTGGTGAGAAACGGCTACCGGGCCATCTACGACTCACACGAGTACCTGTCGAAATCGGTCGCCGGTCGGGAGTACCTTCCGCACCGGATTGCTCCGCTGATCGGAGCTGTGGTCGGCGCCTACGAGGCGTGGGCGGCACGCCGACTGACAGCGGTGATCGCGGCGACACCCACTATCGCCGGTCAGTTCGACCCGAGCCGAACGACGGTGGTGACCAACTACCCGAGGCTCTCGGAGTTCGGCGAGGACCACGTCACGGATCCCGCCGAGTACACGGACCGACCGAGAGCCGCGGGCTACATCGGAGTGCTGACCGCCGAGCGGTGCGCACCCGAGATGGTCTCAGCAGGGGGCATCCTCGCGCGATCCGACGCGGAGATCCGACTGGCCGGTCCTGCGGGACCGACACTGTCGTTGGAATCCCCCGGTGTCAGCTACCTCGGCGTGCTGCCACGCACCCGCGTACCCCCCGAGCTGGCACGGCTCCGCGTCGGCATCTGCGTGTTCAAGCCACTGCCGAACCACATCGAAGCACTGCCGACGAAGGTCTTCGAGTACATGGCCGCTGGAATCCCCGTCGTCGTGTCCCGCTCGACGGAGGTCATGGCCGGCATCGTCGAGCGCAGCCGATCGGGAGTGGTCATCGAATCCGAGGATCCGGCCGCCATCGCCGAGGCAACACTCGAGCTGCTCGACGATCCCTCGGCCGCGTTCGAGATGGGCCAGCGCGGCAGGTCGGCGGTGTCGGAGGAGTACTCCTGGGAGAGCCAGGAACCGATCCTGTTGGACCTCTACGAACGGTTGCTGGTCGACCGAGCCGTCAGCACCTCGCGGGGTTCGGCGATGGTGTCACCCGGCGTAGAACCACGCTGATCAGACCTCGACGGTGGCGCCATTCGCGCGCATCGACCCCGGGAACCCACAAGCAGACGGGTGCCGCTCGAAGGGTCGGGGCATCCCCGTAGCGGACGATGTATCTCGATGCGCCTCGATCGAAGGCGTGCTAGCTTGGCGTCGCCTGAGGGGGCGGACAGGGCGTGGGAGGAACGATGAGATCCAGGCGTGGACCCGTCCTGCTCGTGACCGCACTCGCGGTGTTCGTGATGATCGCGGCGGCGTGTGCCCCGCCACCACCGCCCGGGCCCGGCGGCGGATACAGCCTGATGCGCTCAGAGGTGACCGGGAACCTCGGGTTCTACAGGGTCGAGCTGGTGCAGAGCCCGGGGATCGAACGCTTCACCGACGACGCCAACGCCGTCGCCAGCGAGATCAACTCGATACTCGGTCGCCAGGTCATCTCGGTCAGAAGCGGACTCGTGTCATCTGGGGCCCCCGAACGAGGGGTGATCAAGCTGTCCGGCACCGGGAGCTTCTCCGGTAGCTGTCCGTTCCCGGCAGTCGAAGCCGGCGGGACCGTCGGGTCGGCTTGTGTCGGTGGTCAGGAGACGCGATTCGGCCAGACCTACTGGACCTGGGGCCAGATCGAGCTGCTCAACACGATGACCGCATGCGCCGAGCGTGCGGTGGTCCGTCACGAGATCGGCCATGCGCTGGGTCTCGGCCACTACGACACCGTGTACCAGGGAAGTGCCCAGACGATGCACTCCACCATCCAGGGCCAGTGCGGGTTGGCCGACTACCAGGCGGGTGACATCAACGGACTGCGCTACCTCGACTCGCACCGGCCGGTCCCCGCAACGAAGTCCTCGAACTTCGGGGGTTCGTGGTGCAACGACCTCGTGGCACGCAAGGGAACCGAGCTGTTCCTCTACACCGGCGACTGCGCCGGGGGCATCACCGGGGGTTCCAAGGTCGGCGTCGGCTGGGGATCGGATCTCGACATCGTCGTTGCTGCCGACCTCAACAACGACGGCTGCGGCGACCTCGTCGCTCGTCAGGTGAGCACCGCGAAGCTGCTCGACTACGAATCGAACTGCGCGGGCGGGTTCAACACCCCCAGGGAGATCGGGGTCGGCTGGAACGCGTCGACCATCGATGCGATCTTCTCGGGCGACCTGAACGGTGACGGGTGCGACGACCTCACCGCGCGGCGCACCGACACGGACACGTTGTGGCTCTACCGCGGCAACTGCGACCGCACCTTCAAGACCAAGATCCAGATCGGTGTCGGCTGGGGTCCCCAGTTCCAGGACCTCCACAGCAGCGACACGAACAACGACGGCTGCATCGACGTCGTGACCCGTGACACGACCACGAACCAGCTCAAGAGCTACCGGGGCAACTGCAACGGCACGCTGCTGACGCCGGTCACCCTCTCGGGCTACTGGAGCTCGACCGACCTCACGCCGATCCTCTCCAAGGACCTGACCGGCGACGGCTGTACGGACATCATCACCAGGAGCCTCTCGACCAACAAGCTGCTGCTCTATGCCAACACCTGCCGCCCGGATTCCACCTACACGGGCCCCTTCGAGATCGGCCACGGCTGGTCGTCGGCGTTCGACCTGATCGTCTGAGCGGAGGGCATCCCCGGGTCACCCGCCGTCGAGCCATGCCGAGCAGACCTCGACGGTGGCCTCGAGGCATGCCGGCTCGACCGAACCGGGTACGAGGATGAACTCGTCGACGCCTGCGGCTGCCGCTTCGTCGAGAAC
>CAYVYG010000312.1:0-4400 GCA_964454385.1 uncultured Microthrixaceae bacterium | reverse complement strand
CAACAGGGCGAGTTGCTCCATCGCGACTGCGGCCTCGTCCACCGTGCAGGCGTCGACCTGGCTGCCCTGTCGCGCCGGGCGGATGTCCTCCATGATCAACGCGAACGCGCCGGTGTCCATGTCGATGTCGACGAAATGGCACTTCGGGATGCGCATCCGGACCCGGTCCGCCAGCTCCTGGAAGAAGCGGACCTCGCGCACGTAGATACCGGTAACCAGACCGGCCTGGCGACTGGTCGGGTCCATGGAGGCGAACTTGCCCACGATGCTCGCGGGGGCGTTCTGTGCGTCGCCGGTCCAGTCCAACTCGAAGCGCACGTTGTCACCGAGCTTGCCGGTGCCGATCCTGGTGTGGGTGAACCCGGTGATGGTCGCGTCGGCTGGCACGGCGCCGCCGGTGCGCAGGACCTCTGTGAACCAGTCGGGCGTGATCCGGTCCGCATCAACCTGGAGCTCGATCATCTCGGTATTCTCGCACGGATATGCAGGGAATCGCCACGGATGTCGATCACGGCCTCCGTGGGCCACCCGAGGCGCCAGCCCGACCTGCGTATCGGATGCGGACCTTGGCCGATCTCATGTGCAGACCCCCGGAGCGACACGAGGGAATGTGGAGCGGGTGGCGGATCCTGTCCTCGGCACCGGGCCGAACCGGGTGGGTGACCCACGTGTCGCAGGGTCGGTACGGGATGTCGAGCGCGTACCGCAGGGCCTCGTCTAGGCGGCTGCGACGAGGTCGTCGTCGAGTTGGGCCAGAACCTCTCGTCGCCCCGCTGCGCTCGCCCATCCGGTGGACGGATCGGGGAGGCTCGACCTCGGGATCCTGGTCCACTCACCGCCAGCCGGGCACCCCAGTACCATCGGCGTGATCCCATGCCGACCCCGCATCCGAGCACCGCGCCCACACCAGTGATCCGGGAAACCGAGGAGGCCCTGCGCTCCCGCCTCGGCGTTCCCGCGGACAGCACCGAGGTGGTGGTCGTCGCCGAGTCGTCGCACTGGGACCCCAACTGGCTGCTGAGCTCGGACCGCTACTACCGGAGTTGTGTCCGCCCGACCCTCGACCGGGCCCTCGACGTGCTCGCGGCCGAGCCCCGGCGTGTGTTCAGCCTCGAGTGCCTCTTCTTCGTCGATCTGTACTGGCGCGACCGGCCCCACCGCCGCCCCGAGCTCCTCGCCCTGGTGAACGAAGGTCGGCTGCGGTTCACCGGGTGCGGGGTGACCACCCCCGACACGCTCCTGCCCGAAGACGAGCTGCTGCTGCGCGACCTCCTGGTGGGCCAGGAGTGGCTGCGATCGCGGGGCATGGATCAGGAACCCAGGTTGCTCTACCTGCCCGACAGCTTCGGGCACTCCCCCGGCCTCCCTGCGCTGCTGGCGGCCGGGGGCATCGACTACGCCGCGGTGTGCCGCATCGATGGGATGCGATTCCCCGGCGCTGACATGGAACCCGCCTCCAACTTCCCCCGGCCCGGTACCAGCGCGGCCCACCTCCTGGCCGAAGGCACAGCCGACTTCGTGTGGCGTTCCGCCGACGGCAGCGAGGTCCTGACCCACTGGATGGCCCACGGTTACGGCCACGGCGACATGATCGCCAGCGGCGGCCTGAGCCGGGTCATGGGCCTGCCCGCAGCCTGGCCAGATCGCCGGCCCGGGCATGTCGACGCACGCATCGACCGCTACCTCGCCGAGCTCCGGAGCGTCGCCCGGACTCCCTACCGCCTGCTGGTGATCGGCTACGACTTCGTCAGGCCGGTCCCGCGCCTCGTCGAGCTGCTCGACGACTGGAACGTTCGTCACCACGACCGCACCGGGACCTGGCTTGTGAACGCTGCGATCGACGACTACCTCGACCTCGTGTCGCACCACCGCGGCGACCTGCCGACGATCGAGCTCGACCCCAACCCCTACTGGATGGGTTTCTACGCCACCCGCCCCGATATCAAGGCCAGTGCACGGGATCTGGGGCGACGGCTCCTCGCCCTCGACGCACACGAGGCCACGTCAGTGCTCTCAGGTGCCAGTTCACAGCGGATCCCACCCGCGCAACGACCGCAGTGGTGGACCGCCGCGACCTCCAACCACCACGACTTCGTCACCGGGACCGCACCCGACCGGGTGGCACGCCAAGAGCAAGCCGCCTGGCTCGCCTCGGCCATCGACGCGACGCCGTGGCCGGACCTGCGACCCCACGAGGAACCCGTGCCGAGCGGCGACACCGGATCGAACCCGGTCGAAACAGAGGGGGGACCGCTCACCGTTCACCATGAGGGTCACCGGTTGCTCGTCACAGCACCCTGGGGCAGCGCCGAGTTCGATTCTCGTCGAGGCGGCGCCCTCATCAGCCTGATCGATCACGCAGGAGCAGAGCTTCTCGCGGGGCCGAGTCTCGAGTTGCGCGCGTATGCCGACAGCGGGGGCCTGTGGCGGCTCGGCAACGAGTTCTACGGGGGCCACTGGTCACTGACCGACGCCAGCACCCAGCACCCCGCAACGATCCGGGTCGATCACGACGGCGACGTCGCCCACGTGCATGTCCGTGCGACCGTCGCTGGGCGAACCAGTTCCCTTCACCACACGATCCGATCCGGTGACCCGACCATCGTCACCCGGAGCTCCGTCGATGTACCCAATCGGCGCACCGTGACCCTCGTGGTTCACCAGCGGGCCACCACGAGCGGTATCACGATGCACCAACCCGGCGGGGTCGTCGAGCGACCGCTGCGCCGTTGGTACGAACCCACGTACTGGCCGCTGCACTCCTTCGCCGTCACGCAGGTCGACCCGTCAGGTCCGGCCGGCCTCGCCATCGCCACCGCTACGCCGAGCGGACTGCACGTCGAGGCCGACGGCACCACAGAGGTCATCGTGGCCCGCACCGCGGTCAAGGAGATCGCCTTCCGCGTCATTCCCGTCATGGCTCCCGCCTGGGGGCGTGCATGGGAACCCCAGGACGCCGTGGTGGTGTTCGGATGGCACGATCCCGACCGACACCGAAGCACCGACCTACACGGAAGCACCGACCTACACCGAAGCGCCGTCGGCTTCGGCCGCCGACTGGCCGCGATCGCCGACAGGGCCGTGGGCCACATGACCCCGAGATGGCCCGTTGACGTCAGCGACCCGGAGGTGGAGATTGCCGCCGTCAAACCTGCCGACCGCGGTGACGGGATCGTCGTCCGCCTCCGCAACTGGGGTGCCTCAGCCACACCGCGAACGGTGACGGTCTCCCTGCGCGAGGACCTCGGGGCCGACATCCTCGAAGCACATGTGGCCGACAGCCGTGAGCGCGATCTCTCCAGGCTCACCTTCACCCCTCTTGGGGTGGAGGTGCCGATCCGCTGCCACCTCACGACCCTGCGCCTCCTGACCCGCCAACGCTTGCGGTCCGTCTGACGCTCTGGAGGCCGCCGCCGTTGCTACCCGGCTTGTGTGCCGTCCCGCACGTTGACACCACATGGAACCGCCCTTCTATAGTTAGGCATGGTTAATAGCCGATCTGCGGTGGGCTTGGACCACCGGATCGACGGTGACCTGTCATGAAGCTGTCGGAGCTGCCCGTAGGAACTCGCGCCGTGGTGCGAGCTGTGGGATCGAGCGAGACCGGGCTCGGCACTCGACTTGAACACGTCGGATTCCTTCCGGGAACACTGGTGAGAATCGAACGACGGGCACCGATGGGTGATCCGACGGTCTATGAACTGCGGGGCTATCGCATAGCCGTGCGCCGCGAGTCAGCGGTGCTGGTGGAGGTCGATGAGATCGATCCCACAACAGGCGAGGTCCGCGAGCCCGAGTCGACCCGCGCCGTCTCCGGGCCGGATACGCCGTGAGCTGCCATGACGAAGGTCAGCTCCTGGCTGAGCGACCTGCGGTGAGCGTGGCGCTCGTGGGCAGCCCCAACGCGGGCAAGACGACCCTGTTCAACCAGCTCTGCGGTGTGCGGGCGAAAACCGCCAACTACCCGGGAGTCACCGTCAGTCGCCGGGAGTCGGCTCTGCAGGTGGGCGACCGGACCCTTTCGTTGGTCGATCTTCCCGGCACCTACAGCCTCACTCCGGTCAGCCCGGACGAACAGGTTGTGCTCGATTCGCTGCACGGCGACCTGGAGGGGGTCGAGCCGCCCGACGCCCTGCTCGTCGTCGCGGATGCAACGACGCTGCAGCGCTCACTGCTGTTGGTGGCCGACGTGCTCACCCTCGGCCGACCCACCGCGTTGGCGCTCACGATGATCGACGAGGTGACGGCCCGTGGCGGCACCCTCGACCTCGAACGTCTCTCGCTCGCTCTGGGCATCCCCGTGATGGGGATAGTGGGCCACAGAGGAGTCGGCCTCGACACAGTTCGCTCCTCGCTGGAAGCTCCCGAATCGTGGCCCCGGCCGGTTCTGACCCCACCCG
>CAYVYG010000311.1:0-4405 GCA_964454385.1 uncultured Microthrixaceae bacterium | reverse complement strand
CCGTTGTGACCCGTTGTGACCCGGGCATTCGGGTGACGCGGGTGACTCGAGCGGCGGGCTCCAGTCGGTGGATGCGCATATCGCTCCGGGTGACTCGGGAACCACGCTCCAGTCACCCAGAGCCCCGGCTCACCACGGGGCCGAACCGGTCGAGGTCGCACGCCCGCGGCAACAAGGGAATCAGGTGCCGCTGATCCACCGTCGTTGCCGGCCCACCCCGGGCGGTACCGGGTCGATGGCCTCGTCGCCCTCGTCGTCGCGACGGTCACCGGGTCTGAAACGGCGCCACGCGACACCGAACGCGAGCACCACCAGTGTGACCACTATCAGGAGGCCGATGAACGTGACCATCGGACCCAGCGGTCCCTTGCGGTCGAGGTTCACGCTGACGGTCACGGGCTCGGGTCCCTTCGCCTGCCCCCGCTGATCCGTCGAGAGCTTCGGAGGCTCCAGTTGGTCCGGGTCAACCTCGAGGGACACGTTCACCGATCGGGCATCGGGTCTGTGACGCAGTGCGTTGATGAACCCGTCGAGCGATGTGCCCGGGAGTGCGAAGGTGACCGTGGCCTCGCGCTCGGATTCCGTGCTCTCGGCGACCCTGGTCGCCCTCCACGAGGACGTCGCCTCCGAGATGATCTCCTCGCGGACCGCGTCCACGCTCTTGTGGCCGGCCAGCGCGATGTCGACCCTGGCGTCGGCATCGTCGCTCAGTGAGGTGCCCTGCGACACAAACGCCAGAACCACGACCAGCCCGGCCACAGCGATGAAGATCTTCGTTGCGATGGGTCAATCCTACGGATCCGAGCCGTGTCATCGGGTGACCCGGACGTTCGGCTGGTGACCCTGGTGCTCAGCTGGTGACGGCGTCGAGGAACGCCGGGCTGTCCTTCCCCGGTCGAGTCGGTGCTCAGCTGGTGACGGCGTCGAGGAACGCCGGGCTGTCCTTCCCCGGTCGAGTCGGTGCTCAGCTGGTGACGGCGTCGAGGAACGCCGGGCGTTCACCACCGCCGTGGAGCCAGATGGCGGTGCCGTTCACGTAGCTCGACAGCGGCGACACGAGCCACCGGCACGCCTCGGCGAGATCATCTGGTGTTCCGAGCCGTCCGGCGGGCACCGTGGCCGCGACCCTGGCGATCGAGGCCGCGTCGCCGTAGTGCAACGCGGCCTGTTCGGTCTCGATCATCCCCGCCACCACCGCTACCACCCTCACCGCTGGAGCCCACTCGACAGCGAGCGACGCAGTGAGGTTCAACAACCCGGCCTTGGCGGCTCCGTAGGCGGCGGTTCCAGGCGACGGACGTGTGCCCGACACCGAGGAGATGTTCACGATCACCCCGCCGTCGCCTGTTCGCATGTGGTGGTTGGCGCGCTGGGCGACGTGCAGCGGGGCGAGCAGGTTCAGCGCCACGATCGACTCGCTGAACCGGGGTGACGCGGTTGCCGCCTCGACCGGTGGAGCCCCACCCGCGTTGTTCACGACCGCGTCGATCCGCCCGAAGCGCTCGACGGTGGCATCGACCAGCACGGCGGCCTGTTCGGGGTCGCGCACGTCGGCTGCCATGAACGCAGCCGTTGCGTCTCCGGCGGCCGGCAGCTCGTCGGGTTCGCTGCGGCCACAGGTCATCACCTCGGCTCCCCAACCGAGGAAACGCCGCACCATCACGGCTCCGATCCCCTTGGTTCCCCCGGTGATGAGCACCACGCGACCCGAGAGATCCATCCCGTCAGGCCACTCGGGCGTTCCGCTTGTGCCGTCGACGCCAGAATCGTGTTGACTCATGGGCGCGCAGGCTACCGACAAGTGAGGCAGCGATGGGATTCACGGTTTCGACCAGTGGGGGCATAACCGAGATCGTCATGGAGCACCCCCCGGTCAACGCGCTCACGGTCGCGGGATGGTTCGAGCTCGCCGAGCTGCTCACCGAGGCCGGGCGCGACCGGTCCACAGGTGTTGTCGTGCTCCGTGCGGAGGGCAAGGGGTTCAACGCCGGGGTCGACATCAAGGAGATGCAGTCGACCGAGGGGTTCGACGCCCTCGTCGGCGCCAACCGGGGGTGCTACGCGGCGTTCAGGGCCGTCTACGAGTGCGAGGTGCCCGTCATCACAGCGGTGCACGACTTCTGTCTCGGCGGTGGGATCGGCCTGGTCGGGAACTCCGATGTGATCGTCGCTGCGCAGGGAGCGACCTTCGGTCTGCCGGAGGTCAACCAGGGCGCTCTGGGCGCCGCGACCCATCTCGCCAGGTTGGTGCCCCAGCACAAGATGCGCGAGATGGTCTACACCGCCGAACCGGTCACCGCCGAGGTGATGGCGCAGTGGGGTTCGGTAGCGGCGGTGGTTCCCCGCGAGGAGCTGCGCGACACAGCCTTCGCGATTGCCGGGAAGATCGCGTCCAAGAGCCGCACCGTCATTCGCGCTGCGAAGGAATCCCTGAACGGGATCGATCCGGTGGATGTGAACCGCAGCTACCGCTACGAACAGGGCTTCACCTTCGAGCTCAACCTCACCGGGGTCTCCGACGAGGCGCGTGACGCGTTCGTGGGCAAGCGGGAAGCCGACTTCGGCGATCGCTGAACCGCGCGCCTCGGTGACCCCGGTCCCGGTGTTCGGGGGACCCGGTCCCGGTGTTCGGGGGACCGGTGTTCGGTGACCCCGGTCCCGGTGTTCGGGGGACCGGTGTTCGGGGGACCGTGTTGGGGGATCAGCAGAGTGTCTGGCGCGGGAGGATCAGCCCGCGTCGCCCGAGGCGCCCGGTATCGCCCCCTCGGGCATCGCGCAATCGAGGAACTCGGTCTCGGCATAGGTGTTCATTGCCTCGTCGAGGGCCTCGGCGCTGTCGATCTGGGGGCCGGTTCCGTTCAGGTTCATCTTCTCGGGGTCGTAGTCGACACTCTTCGCGTACTCCTCGAACTCCTTGGCTCCGGTCCGCAGGCTGTCGGCGATCTTCGGGTCCGATGACGTGTCGGCCATCTTGTTGACCATCAGCACGTAGAAGTCCGACGCCTCGCGTGTCTGGTCCCTGGTCTCGGGATTGCCGACCTCTGCGAGCGAGCTCACGGCGTCGTAGAGGTCACAGGCGTCCTCCGCTCCCTGGATCGCGGCCGTCGCCTGTGCGACGGTCTCGGAGAAGTCGGCACTCGCTCCGGGATCCGATCCGTCGTCGCCATCGTCACCGGTGTCGCTCGGGGCCTTGTCCGCGTCACCCGACGTGTCCTCGTCACCCGAGGTGTCCTCTTCACCCGACTTGTCGGTCTGGTCGCCCTTGGCCGTCTCGGCCTCGGCATCCTTGGCTGAAGAGTCCTCGTCGGAGCACGCGCCGGCAACCAGGGCCAGGCCCATGGTCACGGCGACGAGCAACGAGATGGCCTTGGAGGTTCGACTGCGCACGGAGATGCTCCTGTGTCCGATGTGGGGGGTCCGTTCGGTCCGGGAGTCGGTCCGGGACGAAGCAAGTTCATCCTACGGCACGAGGCTCCGAAAACCACCGCTGCGGCGTGTGGGTCGTTCACCCGCCGGGTCCCGGTGAACCGTACCGTCCGGATTCGCCGCCCCCTCACGGGACCGCTACCTTGGCGATCTGACGGGTCATCAGATCCGGATCCCAGCGTGTCCAACCCCATCCCAGCGTGTTCAACCCCAGGAGAGCCCGTGGCCGGACCCGACAAGTCGCTCACCGAGGCCGACGCCGTGGCCGAGTTGCGCTCGGGCATGACGATCGGCGTCGGCGGTTGGGGCAGTCGCCGCAAACCGATGTCGGTGATCCGCGAGATCCTGCGGACGGACCTCACCGATCTGACAGTGGTCGCATACGGCGGACCTGATGTCGGTCTGTTGTGCCGGGCCGGCAAGGTCTCCAAGGTGGTCTCGGGGTTCGTATCGTTGGACTCGATCCCACTGGAGCCCAACTACCGCATCGCCCGTCAGAACGGCGAGATCGAAGCGGCTGAATGGGACGAGGGGATGTTGCTGCTCGGCCTGCAGGCAGCGGGCTGGCGGGTTCCCTTCCTACCGACGCGGGCCGGGCTCGGTTCGGACATCCCGGTCGTGATGCCCGAACTGCGCACCGTTGGTTCGCCGTATCCCGATCTCGACTCCGGTGAGCACGAGGAGCTGTTGGCGGTGCCCGCGCTGCACCTGGACGCGGCGTTCGTGCACCAACACCGCGCGGACCGCTCCGGCAACGCGCTCTGGTTGGGGGAGGATCCCTTCATGGACGATCTGTTCGTCCGTGCCGCGGAACGGGCGTTCGTGAGTTGCGAACAGGTGGTGCCGACCGACGACCTAGCGGGGCTCGCGGACATCACCCGCCTGCGGATCTCGCGCCTGGACGTCACAGGTGTCATCGAAGCCCCCGGCGGGGCGCACTTCACCGAGTGCCCACCCGACTACGGGCGCGACGAGGCGT
>CAYVYG010000310.1:0-4406 GCA_964454385.1 uncultured Microthrixaceae bacterium | reverse complement strand
GCTGCTCACCCGCCTTGCCCACCAGGAACAGCCCGGTCGGCCCGGCTACAGCCCAGTGCGCACCGCTTCGGCGCACGAAGAAGCCCTCCGGGAGGGTCAGCACCCTGTCGTGGGCTCCCAGGGTCGAGATGTTGGAGCGCAGCACACCACTGGTATCGGCGCCGGGAGCCCGACCTTGAACAGCCCGATGGGGTCAAGGGAGCCGGGTGAGGTGTCGGCCGTCTACGATCGAGCTCCTGATCGAAGGGATCGATGTGATGCGCCGTGTGGTGAGCGATCGTGTTGTGGGTGCCGGGTCGGTGCACCTGGTGCTGGCGGTCCTCGCGTCGCTCGTGTCCAGGTGTGGGGGACACGACGCAACGGAGGCTCCTCGACACGGAACTGCTCGACACGGCAGCGCTGGTCCCCTTCACCCGGCGTGCTCGGTTCCCCGCAGCGAGCCCCGTGGATCCGATGTCGGAGTGCCTGCGGATCCCGCGGCGCTGCTCCGCAGGACGTAGGTTGTTGCAACGACAACAACGACAACGACAACCGGCAGGAACAACGGCAACCGGCAGGAACAACGACAACCGGCAGGACCTTCGACGGTAGATCGGAGAGATCATGTACCACAGCTCCACGTTCACGCACCACGGATACGAGCTCGCCTACGACACCTACGGATCAGGCGACCGGCTCTTGGTCTACATCCACGGGCTGTTGCTCGATTCCGACCTCAACCGTGGAATCGCCGAGGCACTCGCCGAGGACGGCAACAAGGTGGTGCTGTTGGACCTGCTCGGCCACGGCCGCAGCGATCACCCCACGCACGCCTCTGCATACCGCATCGACTCCTACGCGTCCCAGGTGTTCGCCCTGCTCGACCACATCGGGGCGGATCAGGCCGTGCTCGGTGGTCTCTCACTCGGTGCGAACGTGAGCCTCTTCGCAGCCACCCAGCACCCCGAGCGGGTACGCGGCCTCGTGTTGGAGATGCCGGTCATGGAATGGGCGGTGCCCTCAGCTGCTCTGGCATTCGTTCCGATGCTGCTCGCAGCGCACTACGCGAAGCCGGTGCTCCGGGTGACCTCGGCCCTCGTTCGACGACTTCCGCGCACATCGTTCGACCCGCTGAACAGCCTGATGCACGGCGCCTCGCTGCCGCCGGACATCTTCGCGGCCATCCTGCACGGAGTGCTCGTAGGGCCTGTCGTGCCGACCGTCGAGCAGCGTGAGGCCATCGAGGTGCCGACACTCGTGCTTGCCCACTCAAATGATCTGATCCACCCCTTCAACGACGCCGTGAACCTGGCCAAGCAGATACCCGAAGCGCAGCTGTTGCGGGCTCGATCCCCACTGGAGTTGCGCCTCCGACCAGAGCGGCTCACCGACTCGATCACGTCGTTCCTCGTGGATACCTGGGCCGACGCTCGTCCTGCGATGTCGGCCTGAGAGCCGATAGGCAGGGCGATCCCCGATGACCCACGAACCCGTCAGCCAGGAGGATGCCACGCTGCTCTGCTCGGAGGATCCCTCCGCTCAGTTGCAGATCGGCGCGCTCTGCTTCTTCGAGGGTGCTCCGCTGCGCGACGACCGGGACAACCTGCGTCTCGACGACCTACGGGCCCATGTTGCCGCCCGGCTGGCACACGCCCCGAGGTTCCGACAGCGGATCGCGCCGGTTCCCTTCGATGTCGCCAGGCCGAGTTGGGTCGACGACGAGCACTTCGACACGGCGCGCCACATCCACGGGCGCCGACTCACGGGGAGCGGGGAGCGCTCCGAGTTGCGGAGTTTCGTCAACGGCATCCTCGACACCCGTCTCGATCCGGCACACCCGCTGTGGGACATGTGGTTCATCGACGGCCTCGCGGATGGTCGGGTGGCCGGGGTGCTGCGGGTCCACCATGTGATGGCCGACGGCCTCGCCCTGCTCGATGCCGCGTCGTTGGTCCTCGACACCGAACCCCGGGCGGATGCTGACGCGCCCGCACCATGGACGCCGGGATCCGCGCCCGGCTCCGCAGGACGGCTCCTGGCATCCTTGGCGGACCGGGCCCGCCACCAGGTCGGCTTCGCCCTCTCTGCCCCACGGGTGATGCTCGATCCCCGCCGGGTCCTCGGTCTCGCCCGAACAGCCGGTGGACTCCGCCACCTTCGTTCCTCCATGGCGCCGGCCTTGGGGATCACAGAGCGCGTCGGCCCCCACCGCAACGTGAACTGGATGTCGCTTCCCATGGATGACCTGCTGGCGGTCAAACGTGCGCGAGGAACGACGATCAACGACGTCATGTTGACCGTCGTGGCGGGAGCCCTTCGCAGCCATGTCGACACCGCGGGGCTGACCCGCCGCCCGCGGGTGCTGGTCCCCGTCGGCGACGTGAGCGGTGACGCCCCCGATGCCGCGGGCAACCGCTTCTCGATGATCGTCGCCGACCTACCGGTCGACCTCGAGGACCCACTTGAGCGGTTGGCGTGCCTGCACGAGCAGATGACCCGGGCGAAGGCCTCTGAGCAGGCATCCGCGGCAAGCCTGTTGTTCTCCGTGGTCGACCTGGTCCCCCTGAGGTTGCTCCGGGCCCTGGCACCTGAGGTGCTCGCCCGCCAACCCTTCGTGAACCTCGCTCTGACCGACATACCCGGATCGCGAACGCCCGGTTACCTGTTGGGAGCCGAGCTCGAATCACTGCATCCGATCGTGACGGGTGCGGGCAACATCGCGGTGGTGATCGGAGTGCTCTCGTATGTGGACCAGATGGGAGTCGCCATCACCGTGGACCCCGAGGTGGTGACCGATCCTGATGACCTCATGGAGTCCTTCGCCGAGGCCGCCGACGAGCTGATCCGCACCTGTCGCTGAATAGGTGGACCCCACAGGGCGATCCCGTCGACCACTCGTCGACGGCGTCGGCCGCAGTGCGGCCCAAGCGAGACGTATCGTGAATTGCGGCTAGCCCGAGGGCGGTCCGGTCACGGGGTCGTGTTCAGATCGCGCCACGTGGAGACGGGCGTGGGCTATTGCGTCGTCAAAGCGCTCGAAGACGTGGTGTTCGGTCGCCAGGTGATCGAGGGCGCCGACGGAGCCGAGCAGGCGTTGATGCTCGGGGCGGGGGCCCTTGAGCAGGACTGTGATGCTGCGGCGCTCGAGGTCGTCAACGATCTCGCCGATCGCCTGCGCGCCGGTGGCGTCCAGCATCTGGAGATCAGGGAGCCGCAGGATCACCACGCGGACATCGGCAACACGGGTGAGATCGCTCAGGAATCGTTGGGTGGCACCGAAGAAGAGGGCGCCGTCGATCCGGTAGGCGACGATGTGCTCCCGCAGCAGTTCTCTCTCCTCGTCGGTATCCACTTCGCGGTCTATGGGTGTCGGGAAGAACGTCGTGGTGCGTGCGACGCTGCGAAGGGCGAGGATGGCCGCGGCGGCAACCCCGATCTCGACCGCGAGGATGAGATCGAACGCCACCGTGGCAACCGCGGTGAGCGCGAGCACCACGGCATCGGACCGGGTGGAGCGCAGGACCGACCGCACGTTGTGCACCTCGACCATGCGAACGGCGGTGACCATGAGGACCCCTGCGAGGGCTGCGAGGGGAATCTCGGCGACCAGCGCGGCGCCGAACACCACGACGGTGATCAGGGTGATCGAATGTGCGATCGACGCGAGCCGCGTACGTGCACCCGCGCGGACGTTCACCGCCGTCCGCGCGATCGCGCCTGTGGCAGGCATCCCACCGAACAGCGGTGCTGCGATGTTGGCGAAGCCCTGGCCGAACAGCTCTCGATCGGGATCGTGGCGTTCGTCGTCTGTCATCCCATCGGCCACCTTGGCCGACATGAGGCTCTCGATCGCGGCAAGGAGTGCGATAGCGAACGCGGCGCCCACGAACCGGGAGAGATCGGACAGCTCCACCGACGGCAGCGACAGTCTTGGGACTGCGCTCGGAAGAACACCGATGGTCACCACTTCCCATCCCGCCGCCATCGCGATGACGGTGGCGACGATCACGGCCAGCAGCGACGCCGGCAACGAGCGGTGCATGCGTGGTCCGACCACCATGACCGCTACCACGATTGCCACCAGAGCGATCGCCTGGGTGTTGCCGGAGCTGACCGAGTCACTCACTGCTCTTGCAGCCACCACTGCTGTGTTCTCACCTTCGGGCTTCGTGACGCCCAACGCTGCCGGTACCTGTTGGAGGAAGATGATCACCGCGATCCCGAGGGTGAAGCCTTCGATCACCGGCCACGGCATGTAGGCGAGGGCGCGGCCGAGTCGGAACACCCCCGCGAGCACCACGAACACCCCGGCGATCACTCCTACGATCACCACGGCATCTGCTCCATACCGAGCGACCACAGGCACCAACACGACGGTCATCGCGCCGGTCGGTCCCGACACCTGGACGTTCGACCCACCGAGGATC
>CAYVYG010000309.1:0-4441 GCA_964454385.1 uncultured Microthrixaceae bacterium | reverse complement strand
GAACTGGGTCATCTGTTGTTGGAACCCCCGACCGATCTCGCCGATCGTGTTGGTGACCGGCACCCGGCAGTCGTCGAAGGACAACTCCGCGGTGTCGGAGCCCCTCATCCCCAACTTGTCGAGCTTGCGGCTGACCGAGAATCCCGGGGTGTCGGTGGGCAGCACCACCTGGGACATGCCCCGGTAGCCGGGTTCGTCGGAGTTGCGCACCAACAGGCACAGCCAGTCGGCCTGGGTTCCGCTGGTGATCCACATCTTGGTGCCGTTGATCACCCACTCGTCGCCGTCGCGCACCGCACGGGTCCGGATGGCCGCCACATCCGAACCGGCGTCGGGTTCGGACACGGCGATGGAGGTGACCATCTCACCCGCGATGGCTGGTCGCAGGTACTTCTCGCGCAGCTCGTCACTGCCGTAGCGGTGCAGGGCCGGCGTCGCCATGTCGGTCTGGACCGAGATCGCCATCGCAACCCCGAGCGACGCAGCACGGCCGAGCTCCTCGCCCAGGATCATCTTGTAGGTGTGATCCGATGCTCCCCCACCCCAGCGCTCGTCGTAGGTGAGCCCGAGCAGTCCCAGGTCGCCCATCTGCTTGAACAGCCGGTGGGCCGGGAAGACACCCGATTCCTCCCACTCGTCGGCATGAGCGTCGATCTCCCTGGTCACGAAGTCCCGAACGGTCGCACGGAACATCTCGTGGTCCTCGGTGAACTCGAGCATCGGCTCTCCTGTTTGGCTCTGTGTGGTCCGCTGACGTGCGCCCGGACGCCCCGGACGGCCGTTCCTGCGCGCACGCTAATGCGGCGCGCTCATCCCGCACGATCCGACCGGCGATCCGGCATCATGTTCCAATCCACGCGGGCGAGGGCGACGAACCCCCGATACGAAGCGTCAAGACATGGGACACGGGAACAACCGATGTGGAGCATCTTCATAGCGTTGGCCGGTTGGCTCGCAGGGTGGCTGGCCTTCGGCCGGCCCCGGGCGCTCGGGCGGACCGGCGCGCGGGACCCTGTCGATCTCTCCATCGTGATACCCGCACGCAACGAGGAATCCTCCCTCGGAGCCCTGCTGGGGGATCTCGCAGCCCACGGACCACCCGGAATCGAGGTGATCGTCGTCGATGACCACTCGAGTGACGGCACCGCAGCTATCGCCGCCGATGCGAGCAACACGAGGTTGATGACCGCACCCGAACCGCCACCCGGATGGGCGGGCAAGCCGTGGGCCTGCCACATCGGCGCCCGGGCAGCACGAGGATCGACGCTCTGTTTCATCGACGCCGACGTGAGGCTCGCTCGCGGCGCAATCGAGGCCCTCGTCGGCGCTCACCGCCGATGCGGGGGGCTGCTTTCGATCCAACCCAGACACCACACCGAGCGACCCTACGAGAAGGCATCCGCCCTGTTCGGCGTCGTGGCACTGATGGGGGCGGGAACTGGCGTACAAGAGGACCGGCCGTGCGCGTTCGGACCGGTCCTCGTCACGTCGAGGCACGACTACGAGACACCCGTTGGGCACCTTGGGGTGAGCAACGAGGATGGGAAGCGCCTTCGGTATCGCCTGGGACGCGGCCACCCATGCCAGGCCGGCCGCGGTCGGCATCGTCGCGGCGGGTGCGTTCGCGGTGCAGTTGCGGGCGATGTTCGTGCCCGTCGGCGACTTCGGTTGGCTGACCGCGCTCGCGTTCCCGTTGCTCATGACGTTGTTCTTCGTGGTGTTCTTCCGCTCCCTGTGGTGCACCACGGTGACCCATGAGGTGACATGGCGGGACCGCACCCTGGCGGTCGGGTCCCGGGTCGATTCCGGTGAGTCCGGTCGGTGATCACCGATCGCCTCATCGACACGGCGCCATGGGTTGCCGTCGTGGTGATCAGCTGCGCATGGGCCGCGATCGGGCTTCTCACCGGCAGCGTCGCCCAGTTGCTGTCACCACGGTTGCTCGGACGCGACACCTGGTTGACCCGTCCGAGGGGCTTCGAACGCCTCGGACGGACCTACGAGTCGCTGCTGGGGATCAGTCGCTGGAAGGATCGCCTGCCCGAGGCGGGCAACTGGTCCGGCGCACCACACGATGGTGCATCTCGATCGAAGCGCAGCCTCGGCGGCACCGACGACGCGTCGCTGGGGGCGTTCCAGGCCGAAACCCGGCGCGCCGAGTACGTCCACTGGACGAACATCGCCGCCGGACCGCTGTTCGTGGTGGCACTTCCGGTCTGGGCCGCGGGGTTGATGACCGGGTTCGCCGCCGTGGTACATCTGCCGTTCGTGGTCGTGCAGCGCTACAACCGGTTCCGCATCGACAGAGTGCTTCGACGACGTGCCCGGCGTTCCAGTGGCACTCGCTCCGCTGGCCCTCGCTCCTGTGGCACTGTGGAACAGCCGGGCACTGTGGAACAGCCGGGTACCACCAGCCAAGCCACCGGAGGCACCGTCGATGACCGACAGGACCGCAACGAACACAACGGAGGGCCACCCGACCGGCGCCGACACGACCGCCCTCGATGAGACCGTCGCCTACGTGGCGATCCGGCGGGTCCAGAACACGTACGCGGACATAGTCATGCGTCGCGCCTGGGAGGATCTGCGCGATGTGATGGAACCGGGTTGCACACTCTCGCTCGATCTCGGTGACCAGTCAAGGGAGCTGACCGGCCCCGGCGCCATCGGGGAGTTCATCGGCGGCCGACTCGAGCGCTTCTCGTTCTTCCAGTGCACCATCCTCAACACCGTCATGCGCATCGATCCCGCAGCAGGTACGGCGGCCACGCGCATGTACATGTACGAGCTGCGACAGAACAGCTCCGACGGTCTGCACTCGAACGCGTTCGGCGTGTACCACGACTCGATGCGCCGCGATGGCGATGGCAGATGGCGCTTCGCGCACCGGCGGTACGGGTCCTATTCGCGCTTCGCGGTCGAGGGCACCGAGCACGAACAGGCCACCTTCGAGCTGCCGGTCATCGAGCTCGACTCGATCTGAGACCGCGGAACGGACCGGAGCTCGCTCACTCAGCTCGTGGGCAAACCTCGATTCCGGGCGTCAGCTCTCCGGTTGGTGCACGGCGAGGATGTTGCCGATGTCGCCCGCCGGCCGGGATCCCACTGACGGTGGTGTTGGCGCGTCCGTGGACGCGTGATCGTCACTTTCGGCGCGACCGGCTCTCGCTTCGTTGTGCCTGCTTCGTTGTCCCGGTTTGGTTGTCTCACCCATGTCGTAGGCTTGGTCGCGCGACAGCGCGACCGGGACACACACACCGCGATCCGGTTCCAAGAGACAGCGATCGAGACAATCGATCCTCTCTCGGGCAGCGATGTCACTTTGTGTGGTATCGGCGCGTCCGTGGACGCGTCGTTGCCACCCATCGCCGTGGTACACATGCGATCGCTGATCGCGCAGACGAACACGACTCCGAACCTTCGGGAGACCAACCATGAACAGCCCCGGCGGAAACGAACAACGGCAGCGCTCATGGTGGGGCTGGGGGTGGGTCGACGAGGCGATCACCCCTGCCGAGATCGACGCGATGGCACCGCTGGTCGCGCAGCGCCTGGGCGTCGAGGTGCAGCGGCGCGACCCGGTCGCCCTCGTGGACCTGGAGCTCCCGCCACCGCGGATCAGCGCGCCAGCGGCTCTCGCAGAGCTCTGCACTGACGAGGTCGCCGATCGGGCAGGTCACTCGTTCGGCAAGTCGTTCCGCGACGTCGTGCGGGGATTCCGCGGCGAGGTGGACGCCCCTCCCGATCTGGTCGCCTATCCACGACACGAACAGGACGTCGTGGCGCTGTTGGACTGGTGCGGCTCATCGGGCATCGCGGTGATCCCCTACGGCGCGGGTTCCTCGGTGGTGGGTGGGGTCGAGACCGGCGGAGAGTGGGCGCAGCGCTACGAGGGTGTCGTGTCGCTCGACCTCTCGGGGCTCAGCGGCGTGATCGAGATCGACCGCGAATCGCGCGCGGCGGCGATCCGGGGCGGTACGACCGGTCCCGGCATCGAGGACGCGCTGCGCCCACACGGGCTCACGCTGCGCCACTATCCGCAGTCCTTCGAGTTCTCGACCCTGGGCGGGTGGATCGCGACCCGCTCGGGCGGTCACTACGCCACGGGCCGCACCCACATCGAGGACTTCGTCGAGTCGACGAGGACCATCACCCCCCGCGGCCCAATGGAGTCGCGCCGGTTGCCCGGATCAGGAGCGGGACCTTCTGTGGACCGCTTCGTCGCGGGCTCCGAGGGGATCCTGGGCGTCATCACCTCCGCCTGGATGCGCCTTCAGGATCGACCGGGCCACAAGGCCACGACCTCGGTCAGCTTCTCGGGGTTCAGCGCCGGTGTGGCGGCTTCGAGGTTGCTCGCTCAGAGCTCGCTGTGGCCGACGAACTGCCGGTTGCTCGATCCGGGAGGCCGCGGCCAACGCCGGGGGTTCCGGTGAGACGATCC
>CAYVYG010000308.1:0-4472 GCA_964454385.1 uncultured Microthrixaceae bacterium | reverse complement strand
GTTCGCTCGACATCGTGATCGGCACCCATGCGCTGATCCAGGACCGGGTGGAGTTCCACTCCCTCGGTGTGGCGGTGATCGACGAACAGCACCGCTTCGGGGTGGAGCAGCGCGCCGCTCTGCGGTCCGTCGAACCGGGCCAGACCGTGCCCGACGTGTTGGTCATGACCGCGACCCCGATCCCGCGCACCGCTGCGATGACCGTCTACGGCGACCTGGATGTGACCGTGCTCGACGAGATGCCCCCGGGTCGCCGTCCCGTGAGCACGACCCTGGCCCACGACGAGGCCGAGGTCGCCGCTACCTGGGAGCTGGTCCGCGCCGAAGTCGCTGCCGGCAACCGGGCCTTCGTCGTCTGCCCGCTGATCGAGGAGTCCGAGAAGATCGAGGCGTCGGCCGCGCAGGACACCTACGAGGAGCTGGCCACCGCAGAGCTGGCGGATCTCGACGTGGGGCTGCTGCACGGACGCGTCCCGGCCGACGAACGCGCCGCGGTGATGGACGCGTTCCGCCGCGGCGACCTGGGGGTCCTCGTCGCCACCACTGTGATCGAGGTCGGCGTCGACGTGCCCAATGCCACCGTGATGGTGATCCTCGATGCCGACCGCTTCGGCATCGCGCAGCTCCACCAGCTTCGCGGCCGGGTGGGCAGGGGCAGCGCCGCGAGCCACTGCGTGCTCGTGGCGCGCGGTGAGCTCACCGAGGAGGCGACCGCGCGTCTCGCAGCGATGGTCCGCACCGACGACGGGTTCGAGCTCGCCGAGGTGGATCTCGAGCTGCGCGGAGAGGGCACGGTGATGGGTGAGCGCCAGAAGGGCCGCAGCGACCTGCGCCTCGCGTCGCTGCGCCGCGACCGCGACCTCGTGGAGACCGCGAGGAAGGTGGCATTCGAGCTGGTGGACGGCCCTGGAGGGCTCGAGAGGCTGCCGCTGCTGGTCGAGGAGATCGACGTGTTGCTGGCCGAGGAGGACGAGAAGTTCCTCACCAAGGGCTGAGCCCGACCGGTCACCGGCGCTGTCCGCAGTCGCGGATCGGGCTCGGCGGCGTTCGCCGGCGGAGTTGCGCTACGGGGCACAGCGCTCTGGCTCACTCGACCGTTGCGCCTCAGTCAGTCGGCGTTCATACGACGCTGGGCGACTCGGCAGCTGTGCTTCAGTCGTGGAGGAACCCAGCGCTGCAGCGGAGGTGTTCGGGATGCTGCTATGGATCTCAGTCGCGCAGAACATCTCAGTAGGCGTCCGAACTGCTGGGCCACGCGATCCGCCTGGTGTCGACCGGCGCTTCGTTCCACTGGCTGGGCCCCGTGGTCCTCTGCGAGCTGGCTGATGTGGCGGCGCTGCTCTCGGACGCCGATGCAGCCGCTGAGATCCTCGGCATGCTCGAACGTCACCGTGGGCTGGTGGCGCTGCCGCCGACAGGCGTGTTCTGCCTCGGTGGGGTGGACCGCCACCTGGGTCAGCTCCGAGCGGTCCTGGGCGACAGCGAGCAGGCGCTGCGCCTCATGCGGTCCAGTGCGCTCGTCGAGCAGCGGCTGGGTGCCGGCGCGTGCCGCGCCCGCACGCTGGCATGGATGACGACGCTGGCCGAGACCACCGGTGTCGTGGATGCGGGGCCGGTGCACGGCGAGTGCGAGGAGCTGATCGAAGGCCACGGGCTGCACGGGATCGCCCATCGGGCTCAGTCGCAGTACATGGGCATGGGCACGTGGAGGTAGAGCGCGAGACCGTCTTCGCCCGGTTCGACGGTGAACATCTCCTCGCCCCTGGATGCTTCGAGACGACCCTCGCCGAAGATGTCGTCGGGGCCCGAGATCGAGACCTGCCAGCCTTCGGCGCCGAAGCGTTCCGCTATCTCGGCGATGGTCTCGCCGCTCGAGACGCCGAACGCCGTCGTCCACTCGCCCTCGACGCTGAAGGACCGCGCCTGCCCCTGGTCGATCAGGACCCTGATCTCCGTGCCGGGCGGGCCGGGCATGGAGTAGTAGTCATCCTCGGTGGAACCGTCCACCTCGGCCGCGCACACGTCGTCGCGTTCGAACTCGAGGTCTCCCGCCGTGATAGCGGAGTCCCCATCCATGTCGAGCTGCACCCCACCTATGCCGTAAAGGGTGATCTCAGGGCTCGCCGGCGGCTCAGGGGCATGGTTGTCAGCCAGCGCCTCCAACTGAGCGCGCGGTCGCTGCAGCGGTGCCCTGAGGAACCTGGCGCGTCCCGACAGCCCGAGCTCGTGGACCTCTCCGGTCTCGATCGCGATGACGGCGACAGCTACGGGTGCGGCTCCGCGCGCATCGCCGGGCTCCGGCGGTTCGGCGTTGATGACCATCTGTCCGTCCCAGAGGTCGTTGTCGAAACGGCGGCGGGCCTTCTCTCCGGAATTCAGCGCGACCGACACGGTGTGGATCACCTCAGCGGTCACGGGATCCATGACCTTGAGGCCACCGATGTCGCCCAGGCTGTACGCAGCGGTCGAAAGGTCATCCTGGGTAAGTGACACGAACCGGCCCTGCGAATCGAGCTGAGCGTTGCGCGAGCAGCGATCCTCGAGCGAGCTCAGCGTGTCCTGGTCGGCGTCGAGCGCCTCGATGCCGCCGCAGATGTTCAACATGGGGTCGAGGTCCGCATCCAGGACCATCCAGTCGGGGTAGGCATAGCCGCGCTCGTAGGCAAGACGGTCGGCTCCGAAGGAGAACGGCCCGGTTCCGGTCTCCCATCCGTGGCCGTACTCCTCGAGCACCTCCGAGGCTCCGGTTCCGAGGTCCAACAGCAGCGCCGGTCCCTTCGGGACGAGGCCCTCGTAGGAGTGTTCGAGGTCGGGCTGGAGCCGGTAGTAGACGACCTTCGGTTCACCACCCAGGGTGCCCGCGCCGCGCAGCACGTCCCAGGTCTGCGGATCACCGTCGTCAGGTGTCAGCGGTTCCGCTTCGGTGGCCCCGGCGCGCAGGTGCCAGATCACACCGTCGGGTTCCTCGGTCGGCGGAGCGTAGTAGCCGTGGGGGTCGCGGGGACGTCCGCTGGTGTAGATCAGGCCTCCCGCGCCGTCGTCGGTGACGGCCTCCACCGCTACATCGAGCACCGGGGTGCGGGTGCCGTCCTGCGCGATGGCGTCCACGCCACCGTCGTGCGCGAGCAGCATCCCTTCGAGGCTCACGGTGCCGCCGGTGGCGGTCTCGGTGGTGGTTCCGTCATCTACGTCGACCGTTTCGAGCACCGGGGTCGAATCCGGGGACGGGTCCACACGGATCACCTCTGCCGGCTCGAACCGGGGCCAGGCTTCCCCTTGGAGGCCTTCCGGCGCCTCCACGTCCGAATCCTCATCGTTCGGGGTGTCGGGACGGAGCACCGCAATGGTCGAGCGCTCCGGTGCTGAGAGCGGGTTCCCGCACGAGCACTGTGTTCTGGGAACACCGTGGTCGTCGATGAGCACCGGCGTTCCTGCCTGGAGGATCGCCTGGAACGCAGACGCGCCGTCGGACCCGTAGATGTGGTTCGTGACCGCGGTGTCGTGGCCCAACAGCACCGGTGTGTAGCCGAGCACCAGCTCCGGTACCGCTGCGGGGTTCACGCCAGCTGCGCCGGCCCAGGCTTCGGTGACCGCTGGGTCCTCGGTGAGCAGCGCCGCGAGGCGGGCCACGTCGCAGACCGGCTCGCGAGCGCGGGTCGCGTACAACCGTGGAGCATCGCCACGAACCACCACTTCGGCCGATGCCGCTTCCCGGGCCGGCTCTGCTGCCGGGTCCAGGTCGGCGACGCTGGTGGCAGCGAAGGCCGACAGCTCGTCCTCCGATACGGTCACAACCGACTCCGTGAAGGGTTCATCGGTGCTGTAGCCCACCGGCTGGAGGTGAACGGTCAGCCCGGAGCCCTCGGGTGCATCGGAGCTGTCGCCGCCCCACAACGCTCCGGTCAGTATCAGCACCCCACCGGTTCCGAGGACCACGGCGATCAGAGCCGCACCCACGACGGCGGGCCAGATGCGGCGCTTCACCGCGGGCGGTGCTTCGTACCCAGGTCCTGCCACCTCGACTCCTTCCTCCAAGCCGTCGATCGGCTCCCGCGAGTCTAGATGCTGGTGTCCTGCGGGCTCCTCCTGGTTCGACAGGCGGTGCTCGGGATGCTGCTACGGAGCTCAGTCGCGCAGGACGCAGTGGGTCCCGCTGAACACGGTCGGCATGCATTTGTTGCAGTGGGTGCAGAGCCCTTCGCCGTCGCCCTTGGCGAAGCGCTTCAACAGCTCGGGATCCCTGAGCAGGGCACGGCCCATCGCAACCGCCTCGAACCCCTCCGACACAGCCTGTTCGATCGTGTCGGCCCTGTTGATGCCCCCGAGCAGGATCAGAGGCATGTCGAGCGCTTCGCGGAACTGACGTGCCTCTTTCCTCAGGTAGGCCTCGCTGAAGGGGTACTCCTTGAGGAACAACCCACCGGCCACCCGGAAGCCCGGGCGGAGCACCTTGGGTACCGCGACGGTCATCT
>CAYVYG010000307.1:0-4473 GCA_964454385.1 uncultured Microthrixaceae bacterium | reverse complement strand
GACCAACGACCTCGCGCCGCGAGGTACCCCCGGGCGGCTCTCTCACTACGGACCCGAGCGGATGGCCGCAGCGATGGCGCACTCCCACTACGCGCTGCAGGCGATCATCTACTCGGTTGCGCTTCACCGATACCTGCGGTGGCGCTTGGCCGACTACGACCCTGCGATCCACCTCGGCCCGGTCGGCTACCTGTTCGTGCGGGCCATGGTCGGCGCGGACACTCCGGTGGTGAGCTCGGGTCCCCATGTGGGAACCCGGTGCGGCGTGTTCACATGGCACCTGTCGCCCTCGCTGATCGAAGCGGTGAGCGACCTGTTCGCAGGTGGCGAGGAAGGGGGCGTCCGGTGAAAAGGGAGACCTTCGTACCTGCCCCGGTGAACGCGCTCGAACCCTTCGTGCGTGCTGGCATCCTCGGCGACGCGGAGATCCACGTGGCGTGCACCTTCGCTCAGGTCGTCCCCGATGCAGGCTTCGAGGTGTTGCTGGCAGCCGCCCTCGCGGTGCGCGCCCCGTTGCACGGATCGGTCTGCGTGGACCTGGCCACGGTGCGCGACACCGTCGTGTCGTCGCTGGAGTCCGCCGCCGAACTCGGCACCGCCCAGAGTGGTGGTGAGGATCCCGGGGAGCCGGACCTCGATGCCGCGGGCGTTGAGCCCGATCGGTGTCCCGACCTTCTCTCGCTTGCTTGGCCCGATCCCGGAGACTGGCTGGCAAGCGTCGCTCGGTCCCCCCTCGTGCTCGCAGTCGACGGGACGACGGATCTCGACGAGCCAGAGCACCGACTCGAGCCGCTCGTGGTGGACCGCGGCCGCCTCTACATGAGGCGCTACTGGTCACTCGAACGGTACGTGGCTGCGGACCTGCGGGAGCGCAGCCGCTCATCCGGTGCGCGGGTGGGAACCGCCACTGGTTCGCCTGTGACGGGATCCATGTCGCCTGGGTCCGCTCTGACTGCTCTCGCTCCGACCGGGTTCGCGGAGACCGGGTTCGCGGAGATCGTGGATCGTGAGGTGCGCCGCTTGTTCGCTACCACTGCGAGCGCCACGCAACCGGTCGACGAAGGCCAGCTCGACGCAGCGCTGGCCGCGGTCGAGCGTGACTTCGTGGTGATCTCCGGTGGCCCGGGCACCGGCAAGACCACAACCGTCGCCCGGCTTCTTGCAGGGATCGTCGGTGGTCTGGAGGACCAGGGTCTGGAACGCCGGGTCGCGCTGGTTGCGCCCACCGGCAAGGCCTCGGCACGGATGGCCGAGTCCATCCGCAGAGCGGTCGGAGAGCTCGGAAGCGCACTACCCGAGTCCTCCGTCGAGCACCTGAACCGCCTCGAGGCGACCACCATCCATCGCCTGCTCGGGCGCGGAACCAGCGCCGGGTTCCGCCACGGTCCTGAGAACCCGCTTCCGCACGACATCCTGATCGTCGACGAGGTGTCGATGGTGTCGCTGTCGCTCATGGCCCACCTGCTGGCCGCGGTGCGACCCGGTGCGAAGGTCGTGCTGGTCGGGGACCCTTACCAGTTGGCGAGCGTGGAGGCCGGTTCGGTGCTCGGCGACGTGGTGGGGATCGCGGCTGAGGGAACCGGCGAACCGAGCCCCGAGCCACCTTCGGCGATCCGCGGTTCGGTGATGACCCTCAGCACCATCCACCGCCAGGATGCGGACTCGGCGATCCTGGACCTTGCCGAGGCGATCAGGAGGGGAAGCGCTGACGATGTGATGGCGCTCCTGCACTCGGATCTGCCCGATGTCACCTGGATCGACCGGGACGACCCCCGGGACCAAGCACGCCTCGACAGTCTGGAGACAGAGATCGCCGATGCTGCCACGGCGTCTGTGCTGGCCGCTCGCACTGGCGACATCGAAGGATCACTCCGGGCGATCGGCGGGGTCAAGGTGCTGTGTGCGCTGCGGCGGGGGCCGGGCGGCGTCGAGGACTGGAATCGACGGGTCGAGGCGGCACTGCGCTCACAGGGGGCGATCGGTCCGGGCGCATCGTACTCGGGACGGCCGGTCATGGTCACCCGCAACGACTACCTGCACAAGGTCTTCAACGGCGACGTCGGCGTCGCGGTGCACCTCGATGACCGGTACCAGGTGTGGTTCCCCAGGGCGGGCGGTGCCCAGATGGTCGAAGAGGTGCGCCTCGACCACTCGGTCACCCAATGGGCCATGTCGATCCACAAGAGCCAGGGATCAGAGTTCCGCCATGCTGTGGTGGCGTTGCCCCGCACGCCGTCGCGCATCCTCACACGGGAGCTTCTCTACACAGGTGTCACCCGGGCCAAGGTGCGCCTGACGGTCCTCGCGAGCGAAGCAGCGATCCGCCTCGCGGTCGATCGACGCATCGCTCGGGCCTCCGGGCTCCATGGGCGCCTTTCCCAACAGGCCTGAGCCGGCCGGTTTCCCGTGCATCCGTCCGGATCACAGAATCAGGAGCAGTGATGACGACCAACAGCGTTGAGCAACGGCGGGAGCTCGGACGTTCGAAGCGTCCACAGGCGCCTCGCTCCTCCCACCGCACCTGGGAGCCCGGGCCGGACCGAGCCGACCCGGTGGTTTTGCTCGAGGAGCAGAACCGTTCCAGGCTCCCGTGGTTGGTGCCGATCCGCCATGCGCGGATGCAGGTCTCACCGTTCACCTTCTTCAGGGGATCGGCGCGGGTCATGGCATCCGATCTCGCCGACACACCCCGGAGTGGCCTGGACGTGCAGCTCGGCGGCGATGCCCACCTGTCGAACTTCGGGGCGTACGCGTCGCCGGAACGCCAGCTCGTGTTCGACCAGAACGACTTCGACGAGACGCTCCCTGGGCCATGGGAGTGGGACCTCAAACGACTCGCCACGAGCTTCGTGGTGGCAGGACAGTTCCACGGGTTCTCGGAGAAGCAATGCAGGCGCACCGCGGCCGAGGTGGTGCGTAGCTACCGCGAGGGCATCGCCCACTTCGCAGCGATGGGCTACCTGGAGCTCTGGTACGACTACGTGGATGTCGACGACGTCCGCTCCGGTGCCGGGGTCTCCTCCAAGGACTTCGACGAGCGCCTCACCCGTTTCACCCGCAGGGCCGAGAAGCGCACCAGCCAGCAGGCGCTGAAGAAGTACGCGGAGCGGATCGACGGCAGGTGGCGGATCCGCAGCGACCCGCCGGTTCTCTTCCCGCTAGCGGACCTTCCCGGCGACATGCCCGCTGGTTGGACCCGCGAGGAGCTGCCCGATGCCGCTGCGGCAGCCCTCGAGGCATACAAGGGCACGCTCGACGACGCCCGCCGCGCGCTGGTCGACCGCTACGACCTCGTCGAGGTCGGTCTGAAGGTCGTCGGTGTGGGCAGCGTCGGGACTCGTTGCCTGCTGTTGCTTCTGATGGGACGCGACGATGGGGACCCGCTCTTCCTGCAGGCCAAGGAGGCAACCGCGTCGGTGCTCGAGGAGTTCCTCGGTCCGAGCAGGTACCCGAACCACGGCCAACGGGTCGTGGAGGGCCAACGCCTCGTGCAGGCGCAGAGCGACATCTTCCTGGGCTGGACGGTGGGCGCGCCGGAGGGCCGGCACTTCTACATCCGCCAGCTGCGCGACTGGAAGGGGTCAGTCGAGGTGGAGGCCGAAGGGGTCACGCCTGCACAGCTTCGGTTCTATGCAGGCCTCTGCGGGTTGACCCTCGCCCGGGGCCATGCCCGAACCGGCGATGCGGAGGCGATCGCCGGCTACGCGGGCAAGGGTGACTCCCTGGACAGGGCGGTGGCGGAGTTCGCGCAGGCCTACGCCGCGACCAACCTCGATGACCACGACCGCTTCCGCCAGGCGATCAGCGATGGCCGCTTGGAGTGCGCGGAGACCGCCTGAGAGCCGAGCGCTCCATCGGGGTGGTGCGTCAGGGCCGCTCCCCGGGCGGGACGCGGTTGTGAAAGGGTGATCGGGAGCGACACCGCAATCGACCGGAGGAGATCCGCCCATGCGATTCGGCATCGACGTCGCCCAGCAACGAGTGACCTGGGACGACCTTGTCGGGCGGGTCCGTCTCGCCGAGCAGCTCGGCTTCGAGGGTGCATGGGGATTCGACCACTTCCAGCCCTTGTACGGCGAAGGTCCCGGCGACTGCTTCGAAGGCATGACCACCCTCGCCGGACTCGCAGGATCCACCTCAACGATCCGACCCGGTGCAGACGCCCCACCCCCCGATCTGGATCGGCGGCGCCGGACCCAGGCGGACCCTGCCCCTCGTAGCCCGCTTCGCTGACGCGTGGCACACCTGGGGGACACCGGACTCACTCGCCGCAGCGAACGCCCGGGTCTCAGAGCTGGCCGTGGACGCCGGCCGGGACCCGGCATCGATCCTGCAGGCCTCGTCGCTGGCGCTCAGCGACGACGACGGCACGATCCGCGCCAACCTCGCAGCGTGGGCCGACGCCGGCTGGGGCCACCTCGTGTGCCGGTCGCCCGAGGAGCGTGCGGGCCGCCTGGAGCACGTGCCCCCCCA
>CAYVYG010000306.1:0-4476 GCA_964454385.1 uncultured Microthrixaceae bacterium | reverse complement strand
CACCTGCCGACACACCCGCTCCCGACAGCCACCTCAGGTGGCGATCACATCGACGCGTCGCCTCGTCACCTCGACGAGCACCGCGAGATCGTCGGGGTCCGAGGTGACTACGCGGTCCCCTTCGCGTGCCAGTGCTGCCAGAGCCGCATCGATCGCATCGTCGGAGTCCGAAGCGGCGAGCAACACCCCGGCGCTGCGGCCCAGGTCCTCGTCGAGCCCCACTATGTCGACTGCTCTCAGTGCCCTGGACAGGAGCGCCTGGCGGCCGGCGCCTCCGCGCCAGACCTGAGCGACGATGCCACCGTGGGTCATCGGCGGCTGCTGGTCGCGTTGCGCGGACTTCAGCCGCCGCCACATCTGACGTTCGTTGCGTTCGAGCGCCACGAAGGCTCCCGCGTCGAGGATCATGGCCATCGGTCTCCCCTCCTGTCATGCAGCAGCACGGTCATGCGGCAGCACGGTGATGCGGCACGGCCGCCTTGTTGGCCTCACTGTCCTGTGCCGCTCTCGGTTGCCCGATGGCGCACACGCAACAAGGCCGCAGCATCGCGGTCTGCCTGCGCCTGGTCGGCGAGCTCCTCTTCGGTGATCACACCGTGCTCGGCCTCGTACGCCGTGATCAGCGATGCCAACTCCGCCAAGCGCCGCTCGTGATCGCGGCGTTGCTCTATCGCCCCGGAGATCCAGGCACTCACCGACCGCGCCTGTCCCTGGTCGACCGCCGTGGTGACGGCGTCGATCAGTTCCTCATCGACGGTCACGGTGACCCGTCTCTTGCTCATATGATCAGCATACTCGCATATGATGAGTTGCACACCCCGCTCTCGTCACCAGCATCGGCGGGTGGCCCCGGTTCCCGGACTGCTCATCCTCGGCGATCCGCGGCCGATTGGTGGTACATGCCCAAGAGGACACGCAGCGCAACCAAGGGTTCCGATGGGAACAAACGGACAGTCCCGGGTCCCAGACAGTCCACGGCAGGCAAGCAGTCCTTGGCGGGCAAGCGGCCCACGGCGGGCAAGTCGGCCGCCCCACGGCGCAAGGGTTGTGACCTGAAGAGCCGGGCGGTCCTGCGCGACGTGGAACCGGGCACCACAGTCGAGTGCGTCCACTGCGGCGAGCGGGTGAAGTTCCAGGCCAAGGTGCGCCACAAGCAGGTGATCTGCAACGTCTATGTCGCCAAGCGCTGGGACCGCGTTGAGCACTTCCACGCCCCCTGCTACGACGAGGCCGGTTCACCCTACGGCGAACCCGACACCACCCCGCCGGAGCGTCGGCCCAAGTCGGCCCGGGCTGCCGAGGCGGCCAGAGCCAAGGCCGAAGAAGCGAAGCCCAGCGGGACCGAGAGCGCCAAGGCGTCCTGAGGCGCTGAGGCTCGTTCCGCTACGAAGAGCCGGCCACCGGCTTTGGTGAGCGCATCGGGTTCCTCAGCCGCTCACCGGGTTGTGAGCGAGCCAGCCCGGGAAGCGCTCAGCGATGAAGGCGTCCGCCTCCTGAGCTGGCACCTCGCGCGTGGAGTTGTTGCGCCGTTGGTAGAGCACCGCCGGGCGCTTCTTGAACTCGGTCCAGATGGGTCGTGTCGAGGCAGGCACGTCGACCCGACAGACCGCTGCGCCGTCGATGCGCTCGATCCGAACCCGCACACGGTGCGCACCGGCGTGTCCGAGCGCGTTCTGCAGCATCGTGTCGAGCCAGTTGACGAACCCGTCCGCATCGGGGGGTCTGACCGTGGCGAAGTCCCGCTCCAACCCGACGGGGATGCCATCGTCGCTCACCCCGATCAGCAGTGTCCCGCCCTCGGCGTTGAGGAACCCGGCGACGGTCCTGGCGATGATCTGTTCGGCCAGCTTCTTGTTCCCGGACTCATCGAGGCTCCAGCGCGCGGACGCCTTGAACTCGACGTGTCTGGTCTCCGCCGCCAGGAGCTCGCCGGTGGACCTCATCCAGGTCTCCCGCGCCCCGAACAGCTCCTCGAGCAATCTGGCCTGCACGTCGGGATCCCTGCGGGCGGTCTCCACGAGCCTGTCGTCAACACCCGATATCGCCTCGGGGATCATCGTCGCCGTCCCGGCAGCGGCCTCCACGTCGCCCGCTGTGTCACGGACCGATCGCGTGCCGCCGTGGACGGGCTCCCCGCCCTCGTAGACGGACTGCCCGTTGTCGAAGTAGCTGGCATAGATGTGCTCGTAGACCCGGGTGACCTTGTCGTCGAAGATCTCCGGGCCGTACACCTCGGGCAGCTCCTCGTCGAGGACCTTCCCCACGGCGACCTGCACCGCGGCGCGGGTGTGCTGGCGTTTGCGCCAGTCGAGCACCAACTTGTCGGTGACGTGTTCGAGCAGGTGCCTCGCGGCGGCTCTCACCCGGGTCGCCTCGGTGGCAGTGAGCTCGGGTTCGGGTTTGGTGAGCAGGTCGTAGATGGCGAGCTCCGCTTCGCAGAGGTCCTCTCTGACGGCCCGGCTCTCGTCCTCGGTGAGCTCGTCGTTGATCGCCTTGAGGCGACGCAGGAACTCCTCGAGGTTGTGGGTACCCGCGTTGTACTCCGAGATCAGCTGGCGGAAACGCTGCGCGAGCTCGCTGCGGGTGGGGTTCTTGCGCACCGCCTCCTCGAGTCGCGCGCCGAGGTCCGCCTCGATGCGTTTGGCGGCGGTGCGCTTGTTGCCGGCGAAGCGCAGCGCGAGCTGTTCGAAGTCCACCTGGTTCAGGTCCACCAGCGGATCGGTGTCACCCGCCGTGCGGATCAGGTACTCCTCGGCTCCGACGGAGCGGTCGAGCAGCTCGCTCACCGAGTCCATGACATCTGAGATGTCGGGTGCTTCGCTCGCGGAAGCCAACTTGTTGGCGAGTGACCGCAGGACAGCCACCCGGTGGGTCCTGGCGGCAGCCGCCGGCTCCGGCAACAGGGCCTTGAACGCAGCCCGGGCCCGCTGGGCGAGGCTCACGAACGCGCGGCGGGTGGCGTCGTCGACGAGCAGCGCCTCGACCGCCGATGCCTGCAACGCCACGAACTCGAAGCCCTTGGCCCGCTCGAGGTCGGTGAGCTCGATGTCGTGGTCACCGAGGAACTCCTCGGCCTCGCCGATCGCGGCCTCGAGCTCGGCTGCCAGGTCCTCGGTGGGGCGGATCGGGGTGTCGCCGTCACCGTCGCGTGAAGCACCGTAGATGGCGAGCGCAGCCTCGAGGTTGCGGAACACGCCCACGTAGTCGACGATCAGCCCGCTGTCCTTGTCGGGGAACACCCGGTTCGCCCGGGCGATGGTCTGCATCAGGGTGTGGTTGCGCATCGGCTTGTCGAGGTACACCGTCGAACACGACGGTGCGTCGAAGCCGGTCAGCCACATGGCGCACACGAAGACCAACCGCAGCGGATCCCGGGGATCCTTGAACTTCGAGGCCAGGTCCTCTTCGATCATCCGCTTGCGGTGCGGGCGGATGTCGAGGCCCACCTCGTCCATGTCGGCCACTTCGTTCTGGCCCTGTGAGACGACGACCGCCATGTCGGTGCCACGCATGAAGCCGATCTCGGCGCGAAGCGGCGGTGCTTCCAGGTCCGCAGTCTGCTCCAGGCGCGCTTCGAGCTCGGCGAGACGCTCAGCCCAGCGCCGCGAGACGAGGTCGTGCATCCGCACCGCGGTGGCCTTGTCGATCGCCACGTACATCGCCTTGCCCCGAAAACCCCGGCCCACGAAGTGCTCGACCAGGTCGGCGGCGATGTCGCCCAGGCGTTCGGTCCTGGTGATCAGGTGGTACTGGCGGGAGAACTGCCGCGCCACCGCCCGCTCCTGGTCGGGATCGAGTTGGGCCTGATCGAGCAGCTCCTCGAGGTCGGTGTCGAAGTCCTCGTTGGTGAGCTGGAGCTCGGGGATCCGGTTCTCGTAGTACAGCGGCACCGTGGCGCCGTCACGGATCGAATCCGAGAAGTTGTACACCGACACGTAGTCGCCGAAGACCTGGCGGGTCAGCTCCTCCTCCCCCGCTATCAGCGGCGTGCCGGTGAACCCGAGGAACGACGCGTTCGGCAGGGCCTGGCGCATGTTCCAGGCGAGCTGGTCGTACTGCGAGCGGTGCGCCTCGTCGGTGATCACCACGATGTCGGAGCGCTCCGAGAGCACCGGCATCTCGCCGCCGTGCTCCGGGGGCCGGAACTTGTGGATCAGGGTGAACACGTAGCGGTGGTCGGCTCCCAGCAGCTCCCTCAGGTGCTCGGAGGTCTCGGCGTGGACGTTCTCACCGGAGGTCAACACGTCGGCGTCGACGAACTCCTCGTAGAGCTGATCGTCGAGCTCCCTACGGTCGGTGACCTGCACGAAGGTCCAGCGTCCGGGGATCTTGCGCAGCACCTTCTGGGTGAACCACAGGTTCGAGAGGCTCTTGCCGCTGCCCTGAGTGTGCCAGAACACACCGAGTTGGGTGCTGTTGGCCGCGCGGGCGGCGTGCAGCCCCTCGATGGCGTTGTTCACCCCGAGGTACTGGTGG
>CAYVYG010000305.1:0-4487 GCA_964454385.1 uncultured Microthrixaceae bacterium | reverse complement strand
ACTTCTCGAGGATCCAGTTCACCCCCGACCTGCTCCCGAGCGACGTGGTTGCCTCGACGGTCTGGAACGCCGGTGACGGGAGCATCGAGTTCCGCCCGGGGCCGGTGTTCTCCAACGTCCTGCTCGGCGACGAGATCAACCGTGCCTCGCCCAAGACCCAGGCCGCCCTGCTCGAGTCGATGGAGGAGCACCAGGTCACAGCCGACGGGGTCACCCGGGCGCTGCCCGACCCGTTCATGGTGATCGCCACCCAGAACCCGGTGGAGCACCACGGGACCTTCCCGCTCCCCGAGAGCCAACTCGACCGCTTCCTGATGCGCCTGTCGGTCGGATACCCCGACGAGTCACACGAGATCCGGCTGCTGACCGAGACCGACCACGAGCACTCCCTCGACCGCGTGGCCCCGGTGCTCGACGCGGGCGGTGTGTCGGCGATGATCCGGGCAGCTGCGGGCGTGCACGTAGCCGACTCGGTGGCCCACTACGTGGTGCGCATCGCCTCGGCCACCCGATCCGACCCCGACGTGGTGGCAGGGGTCTCACCGAGAGCGTGCCTCGGCCTGCTGCGCGCCGCCAGGGTCCGCGCAGCGGCCGACGGCCGCGATTTCGTGACCCCCGACGACGTGAAGGCGCTCGCCCCCGCTGTCCTGTCGCACCGGATCGTGCTCTCGGCAGGAGCGGCCACCAGCGGTGGCGACGTCACCTCGTTCATCGACCGCACCGTCGCTGGAATCCCGGTGTCGGTGTGAAGCACATGTGACTCCGATGACACCCCGCCTCCGCGTGGTCGTCCTGTTCGCCTGCTCCATCGTGGCAGCGATCGGCCTCGGCTGGCTCTTCGGGCTACCCGAGCTGAGCGCGCTGGCGGTCGCCGGCGCGGCAGTCGCCGCACTCTGTGGAGCCCACCTCGCCTGGGGACCCTCGTTGCCGGGCACCGATGCATCCGTGTCCCCGCGGTCGGTCGGCCGGGGGGATCCCGCGCACCTGGAGCTGCACCTGTCGAACCCGACCGGCTCACGGAGCCGCCCGGTCAGGATCGCCGGCGGATTCGGACCGGCCGGCAAGGGCTCGGTTGCGATCGGAGGGATCGAACCGCAGCGCTCGACGGCGCTCGCGATCGAGATCCCGACAGAGCGACGCGGCGTGTTCGGATTCGGACCCCTCGAGCTGCGCAGCGCGGATCCGCTGCGGATGTGGAACCGGGTGACCTCCAGGCCGATCGCGGCGATTCTGGTGGTGCAGCCCTTGGTCCACCCGCTACCGGGGCTGTTCGGGCAGGGTCCGGACCGGATCGGTTCCGGACGCCCGACCGCAGCCATGCACCGCGGGCCCGACGCCGAGGTGGACCTCGCCGGGCTCAGGCCGTACGTTCCCGGCGACGACCTGCGCAGGATCCACTGGCGTACCTCGGCGCGCCGCAACCAGCCCCACGTCGTGCAGGTCGAACCACCGCTCGGACCCGCTGAGGTGGTGGTCCTGGTGGACACCCGTACCGCAGCCTGCGGACCCCAGCGCTTCGAGTATGCCGTGGAGGCATCGGCGAGCATCTGCGCAGCAGCGATCCGTTCGGGCAGACCTGTGCATCTCACCACGACAGCGGGAACCGGCGCTGACCATCCGGCGACGCCCGAGGGCCTCGCGCAGGCCCTCGAGGACCTGGCGAGGGTGGGTCAGCACCCCGTCGGCGACCCGAGGACCCGGCTGAGGAGGATCGGAGCGGGTGCACACAGCATGTTCGTCTGCACCGGCGACCCCGCAGTGGCCGATGACCCAGAAGTGACCACCGGTGCCGCCGTGGTGTGCTGGGACGGCTCGGTTCCCCTTGCCGAGCTGATCGCGGGCCCTGGGTCAGCCGCCAAGCCGGGCGCGGCCCGCGGAGTGGTCGAGGATGCGGAGCCCCTGCACCCGTGAGCACTTCGGCAGCACCCCGGCGCGGCTACTACTACGACCTGGCGGACCTCGGCTGTGCGGGCCTCGGGATCGGCCTGGCGCTCGCCTCGGTGCGTCTCTTCTCGAACGGCACGGCGATAGCCCTGCTCGGCGCGGTCGCAATCGGATCCTGGAGCCTGGCGACGGTGCTGAGACGTGTCCGGCTGCGCGGGTGGCTCGCGGATGTGGTTCACCTCGGCATCGGGATCTGGTTGCTGCTGGTGCTGGCGGCCCCCGGGGACAACTGGTTCCTGCTGCCCGGCGCAGTCGCCGTGCAAACGGTCGTAGAGGCGGTGCGCAACGACTTCGGCCGTTTCGACGCAGACGTGGCACCCCTGGTCGCCGGCACCGGCCACCTGGTGGTGATGGCGACCCTCGTGTGGGTACTGGGCTTGTTCAACTCGACCGCGGCGATGCGCCTCCGGGCCCCGATCCAGGCGGTGGTCCCCCACCTCGTGGCCTTCGTGGGGCTCGGATTCGTGGCGCGCGAACCGGGACGCGTCGCGGCCTCGGCCGCGATGCTCGCCTCGGTCGGCTTCTACGGCCTCACCCAGGTGGCGTGGCGCAACGCGGCGCTGTCGTGGTGGCCACGGCACACCAGGGTCCCGCAGCGTTCCATGCGCAGCGGAGCGGCGATCCTCGCGATCGCCGGAGTCGTCACAGCGGTGGTGGCACCGTTGCTACCGGGCGGTTCGGACCCGGTGGTCGACCTGCGGAGGGGCGGCCTGGGCGACGGCGGACCCCGCACGGTCGTGTCCCCGTTCGTGGAGGTCGGTTCGAACCTCTTCGAGCGAGGCGACCAGCTGCTGTTCACCATCGAGTCCTCCACGGCGCAGTACTGGCGGCTCACAGCGCTGCAGACCTACGACGAATCGCGTGCGATCTGGGTCCTGTCGAACTCCTACGAGGCCGTCGAGGGCCCGCTCGCGCCGGGTGAGCCGGCGGCGACCGCTGGCCTGGACGTGCGCGGCCTGGGGGGCATCTGGGTGCCCGCGCCCGAAACGGCGATCACCGCCGAGGCCGGGTTCGGGTTGAGCTGGGACCCGACCGCACGCTCGCTGATCCGCCGCTCCGGCGAACTTGCCGCCGGCGACGCGGTCGACTTCGCGACGGGCTCCGCCGACAGCCCGCAGAGCACTGCGAGGTACCCCGATCCCGGGCAGCTCGCGACGGCCCGGGTCGCCGACGACTCCGCAGAGCTGGTCGATGATTCCGGTTCGCCCCAGGACCTGCGACAGCTGGCCTTCGAGATCGGTGCTGGACGGGCGCCCTATGACGCTCTATTGGCCCTGCAGAACCACTTCCGCGAGGGTTTCACCTACGACGAGACGGTCGACCTCTCCGGTGAGGCAGATCCACTGGAGGCGTTCCTAGCCTCACGGCGCGGGTTCTGCCAGCAGTTCTCCACCGCGTTCGCGCTTGCTGCACGCTCCCTCGGCTATCCGAGCCGGGTCGTGGTGGGGTTCACCTCCGGCGACGACGTCGGTGAGAGCGCCGATGGGCGCAGCGTCTTCGCGGTCCGCGGGCGTCACGCCCACGCGTGGCCAGAGGTCCACTTCGAGGATGTGGGATGGGTCCCCTTCGAACCGACACCGGGCCGCGGGAACCCCGCCACGAGCGACATCACCGGGATCCCGGGCGCCCAGGCGGCACCGCCGGAGGGGGAACCGGTGCCAGCGGACCTGCCCACCACCGTCGCCGCACCCACCACCGGGGCACCGGACCCCCAGGCCATGCCGACCACGTCCGCGGACGTGCAGGGCGTGGGACCCGACGACGCAGCCGCGGACACCGACGGTTCCTCGGGACTCCCGAACCGGCTGATCGCATCCGCGGTGATCCTGGTGCTGGTCACCGCCACAGTAGCTCACGTGCTCCGCCGTCGCCGCCGGTCGACCGGTGACCGACCCCACGATCCCGTCGCACGCCAGTGGAACCGGGTGCTGCGAGCAGTCGCCGACCGAGGCTTGTCGATGGAACCCACCGAGACCCCGTTCGAGTTCGCGACGCGCTGCGCAACGGACCTCGAGGTGCCCGAGCTGGTCGAACTGGCTCGGCTCGAGACCGCCAGACGCTGGTCGGCACACCCCACCGGCGAATCGGATGCACTTGCGGCACAGCAGGCCGCCCGCTCGATCGACGAGAGACTCTCCGGCGCGCAGAGTTCACGCGAGCCTGCCAACGCGTGACAGGCCCGGACAGCCTGCTGGGACTCCCCTTTGTATCAGCCGGCCTTTGTCATCAGCCGGCCTTTGTGATCAGCCGGCCTTTGTCGTCAGCCGGCCTTCGTCGTCAGCCGGCCCTTGTCAGCCTCAACAGGCACGTGGGTCAGTAACGCAGAGCTCCCACATGAAGGTGCAGCAGCCGCTGTGGCGTCCGTGGAACGGTGGTCATCGCTGTCGCTCGCCGAGGCAAACCGCAACGGCGGCGTTGGTGACTTGAGCTACAGGCCGCGGTGCTGGCGGTGACTGAACCATGGTTCGTCAGTCAGCTGGTGCTCATATTGGCACTAGGTGACTTGGCACTAGGTGACTTGGCACTAGGTGACTTGGCACTAG
>CAYVYG010000304.1:0-4508 GCA_964454385.1 uncultured Microthrixaceae bacterium | reverse complement strand
GATCGACGTCACGGACTGGACCCTCGAGGAGCTGCCCGAACACATCGAGGAGGTGCGCCGGCTCTACCTCGAAACCCTCGCCGACTGGCCCACAGGGGACCGGTGAGCCCCCAGGGGGACGCCCACAACGGGAGCCCGGGGCGCGGCGCCGGCGCGCTCGCCGTCGCGGAGTTGCTCGAGAGGCCCGATCAACCCGCGTTCTGCGACCCGTCCCGCCGCGACGACGGATCCGGCGGGCTCCTGGTGCTCATCGACGCCTCCAACGAGGTGGAACGCATCCTTGTCGAGGCATGGGTCGCGCGAAGCGGCGCCCCGGGCAGGAGGACCCTCGCTGTGGACACCGAGGGCGGAACCGACCAGCGCGGGCTGGCACGGCTCGCAGAACACCTCGAGGACGCGGGGACCGTGGTTCCGGTACGGGTGGTCTGGAGGCCCGAGGGGGGAACGCAGCGAAACGCTCCGCGGATCCGCGATCTCCTGTTGGGCGACCCCCGCCACCCCGGCCACCGCCGTGCACTGCGAATCGCGCGCCGGCACCCCGAACGCGTCCGGTTCATGTCGGGCGAACCGGCGCGGTTGGAGGACCTGCACGAACGCCACCGCCACGAGGTCGCCACCATCGGCTACCGGACCGACTTTGCGGGCTTCGTGGCGCGCCAGGCAGGCATCGCGCTCGACGTCGCGGAGCGCACGATCGCGGGACGCCGCTACAAGGTGCCCCGATTCGTCACCCATGGCGTCGAGGCGACACCGACCTTCGCACGTGCGGTCGACGACCTCGCCGGTTCGACCGGCCGGCCCCGGCACGACGTGCTCGCAGAGGTGCGCAGCCACCTCGCGAACATGGTCACCGAGCCCAACACCTTCTTCATCGACTGGACCGGCAAGCTCACCAGTTGGGTGGTCTCGCTCGCTTACCGGGAGGTGGTGATCGATGCGGGCTCGGTGCAGCGGACCAGGGATGCGGTCCGCGACCACCCGTCCGCGCTGCTGTTCACCCACAAGTCGCACCTCGACGCGATCGCACTGCTGTCGGTGCTGTACCAACAGGACTTCCCCGCGCCCCACACGATGGCGGGCGCCAACATCGACTTCCGGGGCATCCGGCGCTCGTCGCGGCGCTCTGGCATCATCTTCATCCGGCGGAGCTTCGGCGACGCGCCGGCCTACAAGGTCGCTCTGCAGCAGTACCTGGGCTTTCTCATGGGCAAGCGGTTCCCGTTCGTGTGGGCCTTCGAGGGAACGAGGTCGCGCAGCGGCAAGCTGCTTGCGCCCCGCTACGGCATGCTCAAGTACGTCCTCGACGCGGCGCACGCAACCGACGCCACCGACCTCCAGCTGATGCCGGTGTCGATCAACTACGACCTGATCGGGGAGGTCGGAGAGTACGCGGACCAGGAGCTCGGTCGGCCCAAGCAGGCCGAGAGCCTGAGTTGGCTCCTCGACTACCTCCGGCGGCTGCGCTCACCCATGGGACGCATGTACCTCGATTTCGCTGAACCGGTCGTCGTCGAGGGGGAGGTGCCCTCCGCCGAGGAGACCGATCTGCCGGCACTCGCCTTCGAGGTCGCCCGACGCGCCAACGCGCAGGTGCCGGTAACGCTCCCAGCGCTCATGTGCCTGGCACTCCTCGGGACCTCGCCGGTGGCTCTCACCTATGCCCAGCTCGAGCAGCGGATGCGCGAGCTGCTCGTGTGGATCCAGCGACGCGGCATCCGCTTGGCCGACGGCTTCAGACTCGACCGGGACGGGCTCGACCGGGACGGGCTCGACCGGGACGGGCTCGACGGGAACAGCGACATGCTGGATGGGAATGACGACATCTCCCAGCTCACCGAGCTCGCGGACCTCACCTTCGAGCGGGGCCTGATCCACCGCTACCGCGACGGCCCCGACACGGTGTTTACGATCACCGAGGACCAGCACGCTCAGGCCGGCTACTACCGCAACACGATCGTGCACTACTTCGTCGACAAGGCCATCGCGGAGCTCGCTCTGGTCATGACCGACGGCGTCGACACCTCGGAGCGCGCCCGCGCCCTGCTCGACGAGGCGAGGCTCCTTCGCGATCTGTCGAAGTTCGAGTTCTTCCACACCCCCTCCGGGGAGCTCCCCGCCGCGCTCGAGCTCGAGCTGGGCCTCAACCCGGGGTCCGCGCTGTCGGGCGACACCCGGGACACTCCCGAGCGCTCGCAGACCGGCCCCGTGACCTGGCCGGTCCTCGACGATCTGCACCCGCTGGTCGCCCACGCCGTGCTCGAGCCCTACCTCGAGGCCTACTGGGTCGTCGCCGGGGTGTTCGCACGGCTCGGCGACGGCGAGACCATCGACCGACGCGAGTGCATCGGTCGGTCGCTCGCTGCGGGGGAACAGGCCTTCCTGCAACGGCACATCAACTCCCGGGCCTCCATCGGAGCGCAGATGTTCAAGGGCGCCTACTCGCTGGCCGAGCACATGGCTCTGGTCGAGCCGTCACCGGGGGTCGGCGAACGCAGGCGCTCCCTCGAGCGCAGCCTCCGTGAGCGCACCAGGGCGATCGGCGTCATCCGTCGCGCCGCTCTGGAACGTCTGGGGATCGACCCCTGAGCGGCGCTGGAGCTACCCGGCTCGCCTGAGGGCCCCGTCGCCGCCGGATGACCGGTCGCTGCCGACCGGGTCATCCCCGTCGGGTGCCGTCCCCCGGCTGGCCGGCCCGTCCCGATCGGCCAGGAGGTCGCTTCGGATCGCAGCGCCCACGAACCGTCCGATCGGCCGGTGGTAGGACAACGCGAGGTGACCGCCGCCGTACCACAGCACGTCAGGGTCGCCCCAGTGCTCCGCCAGCGCACCGGCGTGCGACGTGGGATCCACCAGACGGTCCTCGGTGCCGGCGTAGAGGTGGCGACCCAAAGGATCGACCGCGCACGGGAACGTGAGGGGCGAGATGAGCCGGGCCAACTCCGCAGTCGCAGCCCTCACTTCGTCGGGTACGTCGTCGGGGACAGGGTCGTGGTGGTCGACCAGCGCCTGGAGGTCCACCACCGGCGCGCCCGCGATCACCCCCGCGAGGCCAGGTTCGAACGCGGCGGTCAACGAGGCCACATGGCCGCCCAGTGAGATGCCGTGCAGAGCCACCGGGGTGTCATCGAGGCTGCGCACCAGGGCGACGGCCTGGCGCACATCGGATACCGCCTGGCGACTGCCGAGGAGGTTCGTCACAACATCGGTCTCGGGATACTGCCCGGGTTCGCTGCGACGAACGCCGTGCAACGGGAGCACGGGGACCGCCACGTTCAGACCGAGCCGGCCGAACAACCACGGGACCCGGAAGAACCGCAGGTCGATCCCCGCGCGGCCCATCGAGGTGCCGTGCACGCAGATGATCCACGGACGGGGCGAGGAGTGCCGCAGCACCCACACCTCGACCCGACGGTTCGCCTCGTCCGCGAGCCACTGCTCTGCGCCAGGCTCCCCGCTCGCCGGGGCGAACGCGCTCTCGAAGCGGTAGCGCTGGTGCACCAGACCAGCCGTGCGAACCGTGCTGCGCTCGAGGTCCGGGGGTTCCGGAGCCGGCGGAGCGGGGTGGACCGCCGCCGGGTCCGCCAGGTTTCCGTGCTGTGCATGGAAGCGGTGGGAAGCCATCACCCGTTCGTCGCGGGCCTGCATCTGCTCCTCGCGGTCAGGGCTGGCGCGGAGCCGCGAGATCGCTCCGAGAGCCACCTCGTCGAGAGCCCTGTGCGCACGCCTCGCGAGAGCTCCTGGGTCGATGCTCACCGTCTCCCTCGGATCACCATCTCCCTCGGATCACCCTCTCCCTCGGACCACCATGTTCCTCGGACCACCATGTCACTGGGGTGCCGGCCAGTCGTCCGCACGCATCTCTGCGTCGGTGCCTCCGTCCGCGTAGATCAGCGAACCGCACAGATAGCGGGCGTCGGGGCCCAGCAGGAACGTCACCACACCGGCGAGCTCGTCTGCCTCCGCGTGGCGTCCCAACGGCACCGGGTAGGCGTCGACGAACTCGCCGAGGAGCGGATCGGCTCTCGCCTCGTCGACCATCGGAGTCTCGACCACGCCCGGTGTGACGACGTTCAAGGTGATGCCGGAACCGGCCCATTCGGCCGTCGGCGCGTGACGGCGGGCCCAGCGGGTCACCGCGGTCTTGGTGGCGGGGTACGACTCGATCGAGCCGGCCTCGTCCGCGGCGGTACGCGCTTTGGCCTCGTCACCTGCGAGGCAGGCTTCGATAACCTCGAGCGGCACTCCGGGTTGACAGGTCATGGTGTTCGAGGCGATCGCCACCGCCGAAGGTTGGTCGCCACGGGCGAGCATCGGCCGCAGGCCGCCCATGAGCTCGACCGTTCCGAAGTAGTTGACCGATACCAACAGGCTGCCGGGACGGTCGGGCAGACCGCTCACACCGGCGCAGGTCACGGCGCCGTCGAGGACGCCTCCGGAGATCTCCTCGATGGTCTCGAGCGCCGTGCTGCGCCCGTTCGCAGTGCCCAGATCGACCTCGACCTCGGCGT
>CAYVYG010000303.1:0-4516 GCA_964454385.1 uncultured Microthrixaceae bacterium | reverse complement strand
CAACCGCGAGCGTTGGGACTACGCGGGAACCCCGCCCGAGAAGTATCCCCTGTTGTTGCACTTCCACCCCCTCGAGATCTACCGCCACCAGGTGATCAAGCAGGCCGACGTGGTCGCGGCGACGTTCATGCTCGGCAACCGCTTCACCACCGACGAGAAACGGCGCGTGTTCGAGTACTACGACCCCCTCACCACGGGCGACTCCTCCTTGTCCGCACCCGTTCAGTCGGTGATGGCCACGGAGCTCGGACTGACCCAGAACGGCGTCGAGTACTTCGTGGAATCCGCGCTGGTCGACCTGTTGGACCTGTCACACAACGTGACCGACGGGATCCACCTGGCCGCGGCCGGGGGAATATGGGTGGCTGTTATCAACGGGTTCGGCGGTTTCCGCGACCACGAGGGCGACCTGAGGTTCCAGCCGGTGATCCCCTCGGGTTGGGAGAGCCTCACCTTCAGGCTCCGCCACCACGACCACGTGATTCAGGTCCACGCGACCCATGACCAGGTCACCTACAGCCTCGTTCAGGGTGACCTGTCGGTCGTTTTCCACTGGGACGAACAGATCGTGTTGCACCGCGGTTCTTCCGAGACGAGACGCAACCCGCGCCGTTCTGAGCTGCCACGCCTGGCGCGCCACACCGACCGCGCACCCGACGGCTCGGCGGCTCCTGCGGATCCCCCATCACCGGCGAGCGGAGTGCCCGAGCTGCCTGCGGTTCCCTTCACCTGAGTCAGCCTTCACCCGAGTCACGACGAGATGTCGCGCCTTGCGAGCCCGGCGAAACCGACGACGCTGAGCGCGGCGGACAGGAGCACCATCACCACGAGGGCGGCGACGGAGAACCCCTCTGCGGGGAGGCCCGGTACGTGCTCGAGCGGCGAGAGATCGCGCGCCCACTGCGGGAGGTCCAACAGCTCCGCGAACAAGCCGGTCACGACCGCCCACACGAGTCCCACCCAGGAGACGAGGGCCGCCTTCGGTGCCAGTCCCCAGATCGCGAAACCGATCGAGGCGAGCACCGCGACCGCCGGCACGAACGCGACCAGCGCTGCGAGCATCTGCGGTATGCGAGCGACCTCATCGGTCACCACGGCCGCGCCGACACCGAGCCCCAGCCCCGCTGCGACGGCGACCAGCATCGTGCCGGTGAGCGTTGCCCAGAGGTGACCGCCCGCCCAGGCGCCGCGCGCGAGCGGTGTCGCCAAGAGCGGATCGACCCTCCCCTGGGCCTCCTCAGTGCGCAGGCGGAGCACCGCGCTCAGCGCTGCACCGCCCATCAACAGCGAGAGGATCGTAGCCGCTGATGCCAGGAAGCTGTCGGTGATCGACCCACCCCCAGCTTGTGCGAAGAAGTCGCCGAGGTCCGGGTTGTCGGCCACCATCTTCTCCACCTCGTTGGTGACCGCACCGTAGAAGGCGCCGAACACCGCGATCCCCGCGACCCAACCGATGAACGCGCCCCGCAGCATTCGCCAGGCCAAACCGTAGGGGGTCGCGAGCCAGCGGCCCGCTTCGGCCCGACCGCCACGTTCGGCCAACATGCCCGAGCCGAAGTCACGGTGCGATCCCAGCGATGAAGCGGCGGCGCCCAGCGCGACGACCGCGCACAACGGCATCACCAGCACCCACCATCGCTCCTGTGCGAAGGCGCGGATCGCCTGACCCCATCCGATCGGCGACAACCAGGTGAGGAGGTTGCCTGTAACGTCACCGACCGCGCGCAGCGCGAACGAGATGCCGACCACCGCGAGGGCCATGCCGGTCGCGGCGCGTCCCGAGGACGCGATCTGGGCGGTCACGAGCGTCACGCCGGCGAAGACCATCCCGGTGGCCACCAGCGCGCAACCGAACGCGGCGGCGCCCACCGGATCGAAGCCGCTCATCACCAGACCTACCCAGACCGCGCCGGCGACCGCCGAGTTCGCGATGAGCGCTCCTAGCATCGCGGCGACGCCCGCGGCGTGGCGACCCACCGGAGAGGATCTCAACAGTTCGGCGCGTTCGCTCTCCTCTTCGGCGCGGGTGTGGCGGGTGACCCAGAAGATGCTCATGATCCCCACCAGCACGAGGCTCCACATCGACACCTCGTTCATCAACACCGCACCCAGGGTGGGGTCGGTCTGCAAGCCGTAGCCGGGGCCTGCCTGGACCACGACCGCCGCGTTGTCGTGCACCAGGGCCGCGTACTGCTGCAGCGACGCCGGATCCGGGTACACGCCGTCGAGGCTCGCAGCGGAGGCGAGCACGAACAGCGTCACCGCGGCGACCCACACTGGGAGCTGGACCCTGTCGCGTCTCAGCACCAGAGCGAGCAGATGGGCCGAGCCCGTGACGGTGGAGTCCGTTTCGTGAACGGACCGTGGCTCCACGACACCTGTCACGGCTCGTCCTCGTCCTCGTCGCCCGGTTCCTCGCCCGGCTCTCCACCCGCGCTCTCGTCGTAGTGCCGCAGGAACAGCTCCTCGAGGGTGGGTGGCCGGCTCACCAGCGATTCCACACCGAAACGGGCGAGGTGCGCCAGCGCCCCACTGAGACAGGTGGTGTCGACCTCGAACACGAGCCGCTCCCCCTGCGCGCCGACGTCGTGGATCCCCTCGAGATCATCGAGGCCGGTCACCGGCGATCGGGTGGTCACCTGGATCGAGGTCCGGGTCATGTGGCGCAGCTCTGTGAGCGTGCCGCTCTCCACTGCTCGCCCACGGCGTATTATCGTCACCCGGTCACACAGCTTCTCCACCTCGGCGAGGATGTGGCTCGACAACAACACGGTGCGGCCCTCGCCCTTGGCTTCGAGGATGCAGTCCTGGAACACCGCCTCCATCAGGGGATCGAGTCCTGCGGTGGGTTCGTCGAGCAACAACAGCTCCGCATCGGAGGCGAGCGCTGCCACGAGGGCGACCTTCTGGCGGTTGCCCTTGGAGTAGGTGCGCGACTTGCGGGTCGGATCGAGGTCGAGACGTTCGATCAACTCGGCACGCCTGGCGGGATCCACTCCCCCGCGCAGACGGGCGAGCAGGTCGATCACCTCACCTCCTGAGAGGTTGCGCCAGAGGTTGACGTCGCCGGGAACGTACGCGAGCCGGCGGTGCAGGGCCACCGCGTCGCGCCACGGATCGAGTCCCATCACATCGATACGTCCGGAGTCGGCTCTCAACAGACCCAGCATGATCCGCATCGTCACCGACTTGCCCGCGCCGTTGGGTCCGAGGAACCCGTGCACCTCGCCTTCGGACACCGCGAGGTCGAGCCCGTCGAGAGCCACCGTCGAGCCGAAGGTCTTGCGCAGACCTTCCACCGAGATCGCTGGGTCCATCGGCTCGACAGTAACGGCCACTGTCGGGCGACCGTCGCACCCCGAGCCCGGGTTCATCCTCACCGATCGCGGCCCACCGGCGCACCGGCTGTGCGAGACTCCGAAGTGAACCATCCGTCATCGACCAGGGGGTCGCGATGACAACCACCAACACCTCGAACACCAACGCCTCGAACGCAGCCGGTGGGCAGCACGCCCGCACCGGGGACAATCCGCCCGGCGACGGAGCCACCGATGCAGCGCTCGCGGACAGCTCGCTGCGTTGGGATGTTCCCACCCCGACAACGACCGTGTTCGACTGGGACTACACCAACGGCCGTGAACAGCTACTGCGGCTCTACGACAAGGGGACCCGCAAGCAGTGGGTCTCCAGTGACCGCATCGACTGGAACCACGAGCTGGATCCAACGAACCCGATCGGAATCCCCGACGAGGTCATCCCGATCGCGGACGCTCCCATCTGGTCGAGGCTCAGCGACCAGCGCAAGGGCGAGGTGCGCCAGCACATGGTCGCCTGGCAGTTCAGCCAGTTCATGCACGGCGAACAGGGCGCTCTGGTCTGCACCGCGAAGATCGTCAACACGGTGCCCCACATCGACTCGAAGTTCTACGCGGCCACACAGGTGATCGACGAGGCCCGCCACGTCGAGACCTACAGCCGCTTCCTGCACGAGAAGGTGAAGCTCACCTATCCACTCAACCCGAACCTCAAGGTCCTGTTGGACCAGGGCCTGTCGGACAGTCGTTGGGACTTCACCTACCTGGCCATGCAGGTGCTGATCGAGGGTCTCGCCCTCGCCGCTTTCGGGACGATCCGCATGTTGGCGAGCGATCCCCTCGCGAAAGCGGTCAACACATATGTCATGCAGGACGAGGCGCGACATGTGATGTTCGGTCGCCTGGCACTGCGCGACTACTACCCCCAGCTGACCGACGCCGAACGCGACGAGCGCGAGGAGTTCGTGGTGGAGGCGTGCTACCGGATGCGCGACCGCTTCCTCGCCGAGGAGGTGTGGGAGCGACTCGGGCTACCGGCCGAGGAGACCCTCGAGCACGTCAAGACCTCCGAGACCCAGATCACCTTCAGGGGACTGCTGTTCGAGCGCATCGTGCCGGTGCTGCGCGACAGCGGCCTGTGCGGACCCAAGGTGCGTGCCGCGTTCACCGACATGGGCGTGATGGGATACCAGGACACCGGC